>DQED01000127.1 GCA_003525525.1 Desulfovibrio sp. | reverse complement strand
TGGCTGAACAGGCACAGGCAAAGCGTGGCCGCAAGCAGCAGCGACGCCCCGGCGAACCTCGGCCGCGACGCCGCCCAGGCGCGGGCCAGCGCGGCGCGCAGTTCCCTGCGCCGGACCCAAAGGACGAGCGCGACGCAGGGGCCGCCAAAGAGCGCGAAATGGCTTTTGGTGGAGATGCCGTAAAAGGCGAAGACGAGCAGCAGGGCAAGCCGGCCGAGGGCGGGGCGATCGAGCAACCCTCCCGCGGCCACGAGGCAGGCCACGGCCATGGCCGCCGCGCCGATGTCGTTTTTGGTGGAGACGGCCTCCAGGGGCAAAAGCGTGAGCGAAGCGACGACAAGGGCCGTGCGCAGGGCGAAGGCCGCGTCCCCGCGTCGCCTGGCCAGGGCGAACGTGCCCGAGAGGGCGGCGAGATAGGCCGTTAGCGAGAAGGCGGCGATGGCCCGGTCCGTGCCGTAGCGCAGGAAAAACCAGTGGAGCAGGTCGAATCCCGGGCTGAAGGACAGCTGGCGGAACGTGCCGTAGTGCGCGGGGGCCAGCGTGTTCTCGCGCATCATGACCAGTACCCGCGCCAGATTGTAGGTCATGGAGTCCCAGTTGGTCGGCGGCGCGACCCAGACCGTGACGCCAAGGCCCGCCATGGCCGCGCCGAGGAGCCAGGCGCTTGGCATGTGCGCGGCCAGACGCAGGGCGTGGCCCAGCTCCGGCAGGACGCGGCGTTCGCCCCGGGTAAGCCCGGCCGCGCACAGGCCGCAGACGGCCGCGTCGAGCAGCCAGGGGAAGCGGGCGAGGTGCAGGGCGAAAAGGAGCTGTACCGCGATGCCGAGGCCGGCGAGCGTCAGCGCCAGGGCGCGGCACACGGCCTCGCTAAAGCGGATGTCCGCCGGTTGCAGGCGCAATACGGCCGCGACGCAGCAGGCGAGTTCGCCGAGCAACAGCAGGGAAAGCAGTCCTTCGGGCATGTTCGTCCGGGACGCGGGCGGCCGGGAAGAGCCGTCCGCGTCATGAAGAATTCGAGGAAAGGCCGCCTTGCGTCACTGGTCCGTCGCGAGCGCCTTGGACACCACTTCGCGCACGTTGGCCGAGAGCGTTTCCACCGCGGCCAGCCTTTGCAAGGCCTCCCGCATGCGCTGCTGGCGGTCGGCGTCGAAATCGCGCCAGCGCAGGAAGGGCTTCGCGTAGCGCGCCGCCGCCTGGGAATTGAGCCGGTCGAGGCGCTCCACGACGTCCAGCACGAACCGGTAGCCCGAGCCGTCCGGGGCATGGAAGCCGTACGGGTTGGCCGCGAACACGCCGACGAGCGCGGCGACGCGGTTGGGGTTGGCCAGGCTGAAGGCCGGGTGCCCGGTCAGCCGCTCGACCGTCTCGAGCACGCCGGGGCGGCGCTGCGCGGCCTGCACGCCGAGCCACTTGTCCATGATCGCCGGGGACGCGGCAAAGGTCGCGGCGAATGCCGCGAGCGCCGGGGCCGCCAGCGGCGAATCCCCGTCCACCAGGAGCGTGAGTCCGGCGATCTTGTCGGTCATGTTGCGCGTCCCGGAAACCATGGCGGCGGCAAGGGGGGCCACCTTCCCGGGCTCGGCGCGGTGCAGGCAGGCCAGGCAGAGGTTTTTGAGGCTCCTGCGGCCGCGCGACGCCCCGTCGCTGGCCTCTTCGTCGAGGCTCGCCGCGATGTCGCGATAGGTCGCCCACAGGGCGTCGGCCAGGGCTACGGCCAGGGAAGTGACCACCTTGCGGCGCTTTTCGTAGACCGCCACGGGGTCGATCCTGTCCCCCCGCGCGACGAGGGCGAGGCCGAGCTCCTCCTCCCCGGGCAGGGTCAGGGTCATGGCCTTGGCCCCGGGCTCCATATCCTTGTCCTGGAGCACTGCGCGCAGGGCCGCGAGAAAATCCGCGGGCAGGTCCTCGCCGGCCAGGGCGTATTTCATGAAAAGCTTTTGCCCGGCGTCCCAGCGGTTGAAGCCGTCGCTGTCGTGGGCCAAAAGCACGAGCAGTTCGGCGTCGTCATAGGCGTACTCGAGCCTGACCGGCGCGGAGAAATCGCGCAGCAGGGAGGGGATCGGTTTGTGCGCCACGTCCCGGATCACGAAGGTTTCCCGCGCGTTTTTCACTTCGAGCACGAGGTCGCCCGTCATGTCGTTGCCTTGCGCGTCGAGCAGGCCCAGGCGCAGGGGCAGGTGGAAGGGCTCCTTGGTCGGCTGGCCGGGCGTGGGCGGGCAGCTCTGCCGGACGTCGAGGGCGAATTCCCGGCTTGCGGCGTCGTAGCTTGAAGTCACCTGAAGGACCGGCGTGCCGGCCTGGCCGTACCAGCGCATGAACTGGCCGAGGTCTGCGGCGTTGGCGTCTGCCATGGCCCGGACGAAGTCCTCGCAGGTCGCGCTGTGGCCGTCGTGGCGCTCGAAGTAGAGGTCGAGGCCCTTGCGGAAGCCCTCGCGTCCGACCAGGGTCTGGATCATGCGGATGACTTCCGACCCCTTGTTGTAGACGGTCGCGGTGTAGAAGTTCTCCACCGCCTGATAGCTCGCCGGGCGGATCGGGTGGGCCATGGCCCCGGCGTCCTCGGGAAATTGGGCGCGGCGCAGCGTGGCCACCGCGCGCAGCCGTTCCTGGGCCGGGCTATTCATGTCGCCCACGAATTCCTGTTCCCGGAAGACGGTCAGCCCTTCCTTGAGCGTGATCTGGAACCAGTCGCGGCAGGTCACGCGGTTGCCCGACCAGTTGTGGAAGTATTCGTGGCCGACCACGCGCTCGAAAAAGGCGATGTCCGCGTCGGTTGCGGTGTCGGCGCGCCCGAGCACCCGGGCGTCGTTGAAGATGTTGAGCCCCTTGTTTTCCATCGCGCCGAAATTGAAGAAGCTGACGGCCACGATCATGAACCGGTCCAGGTCGTATTCGCGGCCGAAGCGTTCCTCGTCCCAGCGCATGGCCTTTTTGAGCGCGGCCATGGCGAACCCGGTTTCGCTCGACCGACCGGGTTCGGTGTAGATTTCCAGCAGCACCTCGCGCCCGGACCGGGTGACGAAGCGGTCCGCCACCTTGTCGAGCCGGCCCGCGACCAGCGCGAACAGGTAGCAGGGCTTGCGGAAGGGGTCTTCCCATACGGCGTAGTGGCGGCCGCCGTCCTCATCGCCGGCGGCGATCAGGTTGCCGTTGGCCAGAAGCACCGGATAGCGGTCGCGGGCCGCATGGATGGCCACGCGATACCTGGACTGGACGTCGGGGCGGTCCGGGAAAAAGGTGATGCGGCGAAAGCCTTCGGATTCGCACTGGGTGCACAGCATCGGCCCGGCGGCGTAGAGGCCGGAGAGGGCGGTGTTGGCGGCCGGGTCGTTGGCGCATTCGATGGCGACGACCGCGCGCTGCGGCACGGCGTGGATGGTCAGGGCCCGCTCGGTCAGCGTATAGTCCCCGGGCGAGAGCTTGTTGCCGTCGACAGCGACGCCGAGCAGCTCGAGTCCCTGGCCGTCGAGGACCAGCGGCGCGTCCTTCGCGGCGCTTTCCGGGTTGCGGCGAACCGTCAGTCGCGAGGCGACGCGGGTGCGCGCGTCGCCGATGTCGAAATCCAGTTCCACGTCGTCCACGAGGAAAACCGGCGGCGTGTAATCCGTAAGGCGCGTTTCGGCCTGTTCGGCCGGGGTGGTCGTCTGTTGCATGGGCAAACCTGTTGTTGGCTGGCGCGCGCCCCGGCCCCGGCAGGCGGATGCGATGCGCGTCCCCGCGCAGCGGGCGACGGATTGGGGCACGGGTGACCTCGCCGGTTGTTGCGTTGCGATCCGCCGCCTCCGCGAGCGGTCGGTGCGGACCCTTCCGGCCATTCTCGTAAGAGATGTTTCGCCCCGCGTCCACCCGGCCCCACAAGCGCGGCGAGTGAAAACACCCGCGGCAACCCGGCCGCGTCCGGCTGGTGCGCGCTGCACGCAGGGCCGCGGCGGTTTTTGCGCGAAACGACGGCGCGACATTCACCAAAACAGGGGGACGGGGAGGCAGGGCATGGCCCATGCCCCGCGCATGGCGACGCGACGGGCATTGCCTGCCAGCGTGACATGGTGGGAACCTGGACGTGTCAGTTCGGTCACGAAAAACATAATGGCGTATCTTGTTGGTGCTTTTTGACCCAAATCGTTCGCGCTATGGCTCGTTTCTGCCCACTTGCCAACCCGCTGTAATATTTAGTCTAACATAACGATTTGCCCGCCATCTTTCTCAAGGGGCCGTTTTTGTCAGTCCCGACAGGCCCTTTTTGTCTGCCCGCCGCGCGGTCATGTTTGTGTTA
This sequence comes from Desulfovibrio sp., assembly GCA_003525525.1. Taxonomy (GTDB): domain Bacteria; phylum Desulfobacterota; class Desulfovibrionia; order Desulfovibrionales; family Desulfovibrionaceae; genus Solidesulfovibrio. Next base: position 11,071 of record DQED01000127.1, on the reverse strand, counting down.
ACATAGGGTATTTTAATGACATCTCGCGAATGGATCGGTGCTTGCTTTTTTTAACCTAACATGAAGCCCATGCCCCGCACGCGCGCCTCCTGTTCCGGCGCGGCCCCGCACGGCCGCGTCGGGGGCCGCCGCGGCCGGCGCAGGGGCAGGCTTCGGGAGACGTCGCAACGACACAGGAAGCTGGCGGGCCGGACGGCCGCTGTACCAAACGCGTAATGGAGGATGCTATGCCCAAGTTCATTCGGATCGATATGGCGACGAAGACCGTGAAAACGGAGGAATGCCCCGAACAGTACGCCGGACTGGCCGGCCGGGGTCTGACCTCGATCTTCGTGTCGAACGAAGTCAAACCGTCGTGTCATCCCCTGGGGAAATACAACAAGCTGATCCTCGCTCCCGGCTACCTGACCGGTACGAGCGCGGCCAACTCGGGCCGGCTTTCCTGCGGCGCGAAGAGCCCGCTCACCGGCGGCATCAAGGAAAGCAACACGGGCGGCACCTTCGGCCAGAAGATGTCCAAGATGGACATCAAGGCCATGGTCTTCGAGGGCATTCCCGCGGAAGACAAATTTTACGTCGTCAAGGTGACCATGGACGGCGTGACCTTTGACGAGGCCCCCGCGGAAACCATCGGCATGGGCAACTACGAAGCCATCAAGGTGCTGCAGGCGAAGTACGGGCCCAAGGTCGGCGTCGCCATCATCGGCCCGGCGGGCGAAATGCGCCTGACCGCCGCGAACATCTCTTTCGCCGATCCCCAGAGCAACATCCGCAGCGCCGGCCGCGGCGGCCTCGGCGCGGTCATGGGCTCCAAGAAGATCAAGGCCATCGTCATCGACGAAGCCGGCGCGCCCGGCGTCACCATCGCCAACACGGACGCGTTCAAGAGCGCTTCCAAGCGCTTCACCAACGCCCTCGTCACTCACCCGGTCACCGGCCAGGGCCTGCCCAAGTACGGCACCAACGTCCTGGTCAACATCCTCAACGAAGCCGGCGGCCTGCCCACGAAGAACTTCCGTACCGGCCGCAACGAATGGGCCAACAACATCGGCGGCGAGACCATGGCCGCGACCATCGAGGCCCGGGGCGGCAAGACGACCCACGGCTGCCACGCCGGCTGCATCATCCGCTGCTCCCAGCACTACAACGACAAGGAAGGCAAGTACCTCACCAGCGGCTTCGAGTACGAGACCGTCTGGGCGCTCGGGGCCAACGCCTGCGTCGACGACCTCGACGCCATCGCCTACGCGGACCGCGAATTCGACGATGTGGGCGTGGACTCCATCGAGACCGCCGTGGCCGTGGGCGTGGCCATGGAAGCCGGCATCATCCCCTGGGGCGACGCCAAGGCCATGCTCGACCTGATCCTGGAGATTCGCAAGGGTACGCCCCTTGGCCGCATTCTCGGCTGCGGCGCGGGCGCCGTCGGCCAGATGTACGGCCTCACCCGGGTGCCCGTGGTCAAGAACCAGGCCATCCCGGCCTACGATCCGCGCGCGGTCAAGGGCGTGGGCCTCACCTACGCCACCACGCCCATGGGCGCGGACCACACCGCGGGCTACGCCGTGGCCACCAACATCCTGAAGGTCGGCGGCTTCGTCGATCCGCTCGGCAAGGAAGGCCAGGTGGAGCTGTCGCGCAACCTGCAAATCGCCACCGCCGCCGTGGACAGCACCGGCATGTGCCTGTTCGTGGCCTTCGCCATCCTGGACATCGCCGACGGCTTCAACGCCCTGGTGGAGATGATCAACGCCCGCTACAACCTGTCCCTGACCGGCGACGACGTCGTCGCCCTCGGCAAGACCATCCTCAAGGCCGAGCGCGACTTCAACAAGCGGGCCGGCTTCACCAACGCCCATGACCGTCTGCCGGAATTCTTCGAAGAGGAATGCGCCCCGCACAACGTCACCTGGAACTTCACCGACGAAGAAGTCGACGAAGTCTTCAACTTCTAAGGATTGCCAGGAGCCGTTGCCCGGCGCAACGGCGAGCGGCGACCCCGCAGACGCGGCCAGGCAGGCGGACAGGGCGACTCCCGTCCGCCTGCCTGGCCCATTGCGGGAACGCGTGCATTCTGGTTTTCTTCAAAGATCGCCGCGCCGCGAACCTGCCGGCCAACCCGGATGAGGGGAAACGATGGCATCTCCCGTTGAAATCCGCGCGTTCATGGACTTAAGCAGCGTTTTTAGCAGCAGAAACTGGCCCAACCCCAAAACCGTCGACGTCGCGGGACAGGTCAGTGGCGCGCAGTTGCTGGAACTGCTCGCGCTGCCGGCGGAAATGGTCGAGGTCATTTTCGTCAACGGCAAGGCCTTCACGCCCGAAAACGCCATGGTCTGCGAGGGCGACCGCGTGGCGCTCGCGCCTCCGGGGGTTCCCGGCCCCTACCGCGTGCTGCTCGGGTTCAAGAAAATGGGCTGAAGCCGTCTCTTCGAACGCACCCTTCCCCTGCGCCGCAGCCGGCCGACGGCTGGACTCCATCGGCATCGCGGGCGAGGCGCGTGCGAGCGCCCGTCCCGCCATGCCCCGCGCCCGTCCCCGGCCTGCCTCCGGGCCATGGTGTCCGGCGGCCCGGATACCCGCCTCCGGCTGTGACGCCCTGTTTCATTGCTTCACGTTGTTGCCGGGGAAAAGCGGCGTCAGGCTTGCATGTCATGGAACAATTTGTTGTAGCAATGGTTGTTCCTTCCGTTGGCCTTCTGTTTCGCGGTCCTTGCATGAGGCGCATGCGACTGGTACGAAACAAGGCGTCATCCCAAGCCGACAAGTCGGGTGCGCGAGGATACAGCCAGGGATCTTGACGGGTTACATCGAGAGACCGTTATGATCGCTTGCCATTTGCCGACTTCGGCATTATCTGACTCCCTCCCTCATTTAACCCTCGCCGGAAGCGCCCAATATGTCGGAGCGAACGCCTCATATATCCCTGCCCCTCGACCGCCTCGTGCCGCGGGTCCTCGACATCACGCCCGAGGAACTCGACTCCTGGCCCGAGGACGCGCGAAATCTCGCCGTGGCCGTGGCCGCCGAACTCTTCCTCGTGCGCGCCAATCCCTTCATCAAGCCCGACGACGTCAAGGCGTCGGTGGAAAAACGCCTCGCCGAGGCCAATCCCAAGGCCTGGGGCGACTATCCCCGCACCATCCGCAAGGCCTACAAGGCCTTCTGGGACGTGTTCGAGGCGGACAAGCGCTTTCGCGACAACCTGGTCGAGCGCCTGCGCCAGTTCCTGCCGGCCGAGGACGTGGTCACCGCGGCGCACTCCCTGGTCGAATGTTCCACGGACGCCACGGACCTGCGCATGGAGATGCCGCTGTGCATGCTCCTGCCCGAGTCGGCCGAGCACATCCGCCATATCCTGCGCCTGGCCAACGAGCTGGAATTCGCCGTCATCCCGCGCGGCGGCGGTTCGGGCCTGACCGGGGGCGCGATACCGGCGCACCGCCGCTCGGTGATCCTGAGCCTCTCGAAATTTAAAAAGATCATTTCCATCGACACCGAAGCCCGGACGCTTTGCGCCCAGACCGGCGTCATCACCTTGAAGGCCATCAAAGCCGCCGAAGCCAAGGGCCTGCTCTTCACCGTGGACCCGGCCTCCAAGGCCGCGTCGTCGCTCGGCGGCAACATCGCCGAGAACGCCGGCGGTCCCTTCGCCTTCGAATACGGCACCACCCTCGACAACATCATCAGTTACAAGATGGTCGAGGCCACGGGCGAGATCATCGAGGTGCGCCGGGTGGACCACCCGCGCCACAAGATCCGTCCCGACGAGACGGCCGTGTTCGAGGTGCTCGACGGCGAGGGCGCGGTGCGCGACGTCATAAGCCTGCCCGGCGACCAGATCCGGGCGCGAAACCTCGGCAAGGACGTCTCCAACAAGTATCTCGGCGGACTGCCCGGCGTGCAGAAGGAAGGCGTGGACGGCATCATCACCGAGGCCTGCTTCGCGCTCTATCCGATCCCCAGGTATTCGCGCACGCTGTGCCTGGAATTTTTCGGCCGCTCCATGAATAACGCCATGTGCGTCATCCGCGACGTGGTGGGCCTGCGCAACCGCATCCGCGAGGAGGGCGACGCGGTCAAGATTTCCGCGCTGGAAGAGTTCAATTCCAAGTACGTGCGGGCCATCAACTACGTGAAGAAGTCCTCGCTCTACGAGGGCGACCCCATTTCCGTGCTGCTGCTCCAGCTCGACTCCGACAACGAGGATGCGCTCATGCGCGCCGCGGCCGACATCGTGGACATCGTCGATCCCTACGACAATGTGGACGTGTTCGAGGCCAAGGACGCCAAGACCGCGGAATTGTACTGGGAGGACCGGCACAAGCTCTCGGCCATCTCCAGGCGCACCTCGGGGTTCAAGATCAACGAGGACGTGGTCATTCCGCTGTCCGTGGTGCCGGAGTTCGCCGAATTCCTGGAGGACCTGAACCTTCACTGCATCGCCCACGCCTACCGCACGGCCCTGCAAAACGCCGGCCGGCTGCACGGCATACCGGCTTCGGACGAATTCATCGCCATGGAGCTGGAGTTTTGCGACCGGGTGCTGCGCGGGCGCATCACGGGCCGGGAGCTGTCCGACTCGGAAGTGGAGGTGCAGACCTACTACTTCTTCACGGACCTGGCCGCGCGCTATCCCCGGCTCAAGGACCGCCTCGCCGCCATCCACGCCGACCTGGCCGCCACGCGCATCGAGGTGGCGAGCCACATGCACGCGGGCGACGGCAACTGCCACGTGAACATCCCGGTCAATTCCAACGATCCCGAGATGATGCGCCAAGCCTGGGAGGCGGCGGAAAAGGTCTTCGAGAAGGTCACCCAGCTCGGCGGCGCGGTCTCGGGCGAGCACGGCATCGGCATCACCAAGATCGCCTTCCTCGACGAGGCCAAGATCGAGGCCCTTCGCGCCTACAAGAAGCGCGTGGACCCCAAGGGGCTGATCAATCCGGGCAAGCTGACCACGCGCTCGCTGGCCGTCGAGCCTTACACCTTTTCGTTCAACCGCCTCATTCGCGACATCAAGAAAACGGCGCTGCCCGACAAGGACACGCTGATTTCGATCCTGAGCGGCATCCAGTTCTGCAACCGCTGCGGCAAGTGCAAGCAGGTCTGTCCGATGTTCGCGCCGGAATACGGGATGCTCTACCATCCGCGCAACAAGAACATCGCCCTTGGCGCGCTTATAGAGGCCATCTACTATTCCCAGATCGCGCACGGCGAGCCCGATCCGGCGTTGCTCGACAAGCTGCGCGGCATCATCGACCACTGCACGGCCTGCGGCAAGTGCACGGGCGTGTGCCCGGTGAAGATCGAATCCGGCAAGGTGGCGCTGGGGCTACGCAATTTCCTGGACCAGCAGGGGTGCGGCGGTCATCCCATCAAGCACAAGATCCTGTCGTACCTGGTCGAGGACGTGTCCGCCCGCGCGCCCAAGGCGGCCAAGTTCGCGGCCTACGGCCAGCAGTTCCACAACAAGGCCATGCCGCTTCTGCCGCGCTTCTGGCGCGACCGCATCGAAAACCCGGCCCTGCGCGGCCCCAACCCGTCCATCGGGCTGCGCAACCTCTCCGAGCGGCTGGACCTGGACAAGGGCTCCATCTTCATCCCCAAGGAGGGGCGCGAGGCCCCGGAGACGGTGCTCTATTTCCCGGGCTGCGGCGCGTCGCTTTTTTCGAGCGCCATCGGCATGGCGGCGGTGCATCTGCTGCTGCGGGCCGAGGTGGCGGTGCTCATCCCGCACCGGCATCTGTGCTGCGGGTATCCGCTGCTCGCCGCGGGCATGGGCGAGGAGTACCGCCGCAACCGCGAGCGCAACCGCGAGGCGCTGCGCGCGCTGCTCGAGGAAGCGGAGCGGCTGGGGCTTTCGCCTTCCCACTGTCTGACGAGCTGCGGCACCTGCCGCGAGGCGCTGGAGGAGCACGAACTCAAGACGTTGCGCCCGAACCTCGTGCACATGGACGTCACGCAGTTTCTGCTCGGCCGCCTGGAGTTCCCGGTTTCCGAGGACGCCACGCCGATCCTCTACCATGCCGCCTGTCACAGCGAGTGGGCCGACGTGCCGAAGAACAAGGCCACGGACATGTACATGGCGGCCCTGCGCAAGGTCACGGGCCGGCCTGTGGAGCTTTCGCCCAACTGCTGCGGCGAATCGGGCATGGGGGCGATGACAACGCCCGCCATCTACAACCGGATTCGCGAGCGCAAGCGCGTCACGCTGGCCGAGAATCTGGCCGACGCGTCGGAAACGATGCCGATCCTGGTCGGCTGTCCGTCGTGCAAGATGGGCATCAACCGCATCCTCGCGGAGATGCGCGACAAGCATCCGGTGCTGCACACGCTCGAGTATCTGGCCGAGGCGCTCGACGGCCCCAAGTGGAAGAAGATGCTGAAAAAAAATGCCAAGGACGCCCGCGTGCGCGGCTAGGCGAACGCGGACATCGCTTCCGTTCGTCATGCCTTTTCAGGAAGCCCCCTTCGTTGGAAGGGGGCTTTTTTTTGCGCTGCGGCACGCGCCGCGTATCCTGGTGAGATTCTATGGTAAAATATAAATTAAAATATATTGATTCTTGCCATGCCGCCTGCGATATACCGCATTGTAGAAGAGTGTGGGAAACTGGCCAGTACAGGAGGTGGAACATGGGCATTTTGGAAAAAGTTCTCATAGTCCGCAACGTGGCAAAGAAAGATATGTCCGAACCCTTTGCGGTGGCGGCTGCGTCGCGGCATGCCGCGACGCGCTGGGGCGCGGGATTCGAGACAATGGCCGCTCCGGCTGCGGTTTCGGCTCCTCCGGAGTTGCGGCTGGACACGGCCACGCTGACGCCCAAGGAGATCCTGGATTCGAGTCGGGGACCGGATGTCGTGGGCATCGCCCCCCCCATGGCCACGATGCTCGTGCGGCCCGTGACGGAAAGCACCCCCGGGCCGGTTTGGGGGCTCGACGCCGTCGGCGCGACGCGGTCGGCTTATACGGGCAAAGGCGCGGTGGTCGCGGTGCTCGATACGGGGATCTACAAAAGCCATCCGGCGTTTTCGGGCGTGGCCATCGAGGAAAAGGATTTCAGCGGCTGCGGCAACGGCGACGTCCAGGGCCACGGCACCCATTGCGCGGGGACCATTTTCGGCGGCTCGGCCAACGGCGTGCGCATCGGCATCGCGCCGGGCGTAAAAAAGGCCCTTGTCGGCAAGGTGTTCGACGACAGCGGCCCGGGTTCCACGGAGATGATCGTCGAAGGGGTGCTTTGGGCCCTGCAGCAAGGGGCGAACATCATTTCCATGTCCCTGGGCCTGGATTTCTCGGGCCAGGTCGCGCATTACGTCGCCGCGGGCATGCCCGTCGAGGCGGCGACCTCGAAAACCCTCGAAGCCTACCGGGCCAATGTGCAGCTGTTCGACAACCTGATCGCCCTGGCGGTGGACAACGCGGTGTGGGACCAGGGCACGCTGTGCATCGCCGCAGCGGGCAACAGCAGCGACCGCCCCCGTTACGTCATCGGGGCCGGACTGCCGGCGGCCGCGAAGAACATCATCAGCGTCGGCGCCGTGGAGCAGGCCGAAGGGGGGAAATACGCGGTGACGTATTTCTCCAATACGTATCCCCAGATTGTGGCGCCGGGGGCGCAGGTGACCTCCGCCGTACCCGGCGGCGGGCTCGGCGCGAAAAGCGGGACCAGCATGGCCTGCCCCCATGTGGCCGGCGTGGCGGCGTTGTGGTGGGAAACCCTGGCGCAGGGCATGCCTTCCGCGCTGCGGGCCAGGACGGTGCAGGCCAAGCTCCTGGGCACGGCCCGTGGCAACGTGTTCGCGCCGGGCGACGATCCGGCCGATCTGGGCACGGGCCTTGTGACGGCGCCCTAGTACGCGGCGTCCCGGAGCGCGGAATGAAGCGGCGCGCCTTTCGCGGGCGCGGCACGCGCGGTGCGGCGGTGTTCCCCCTGGCGGGCGATCGCGGTTCCCGATGCCAAACGGCACGCGCGTGCCCGGCATCGTGCCGGTGCACGGACAAGGAGAACGATCATGGCTGATTATGCGCAGTTACGAAAAGACTACGCCCATCTCGACAACCTCACGCAAGCCCAGTTGCAATCCTTCAAGGCGGAAGCCACGGGCCTCGGCGTGCAATCCGCCATCGCCGGCACCCGGACGGCGGCCTTGGGGTCGGGGCCGCGTCTGGTCGCCGAAGGGGATTCCTGGTTCGACTACATGCCCGGCACGGATTTGATCGATTGCCTGCGCTACTACCACGGCTACGACATCAAGAATTTCGCCCAGGCCGGGGACACCCTGGAGAACATGGTCTACGGCAGCAAGAACACCGGCAGTTTCGCGCCGCGCCCCTGCCAGTTCGAGCTCGTCGCCCAGGCCCTGGCCAAGTACAAGCCCAAAGTCTTCCTGTTCTCGGGCGGCGGCAACGACATCGCCGGGGACGAGTTCGCCGCCTACCTCAACCATACCGCCTCCGGGGACGCGTCCTTTCTCCGTCTGCCCGTCGTGGACTACATGTTCGCGTACTTCGAAAGGATTCTCGTGGCATTGATCGGGAAAGTCAAAGATGCGAGCCCTGGAACCCACATCGTCATGCACGGATACGGCTGCCCCGTCCCGACGGGCAAGGGGGTGGGCATCTTCGGGTTCTGCTTCGCCGGGCCATGGTTGCGTCCGGCTCTGGCGAGCAAGAGGATCGATGTGCCAAAATACGGTTGCGCCATCGTGAAGACGCTCATCGATCGTTACAATACGATGCTCGCGAAGCTCGACGCCGATTGCGCCAACTTCCACCATGCCGATGTGCGGGATCTGGTGAATCCCGATACGGACTGGGAAAACGAGCTGCACCTGACGAATAGCGCCTACGCCCGCGTGGCCTACCGGATCCACGAGATCATCGAGGCGTTGCCGTAGGCGGACTGCGCGCCAGGAGCGCTCTGCCGTCGCCTTGCAAGGGGAAGGGATGTCGCGTAGGTCTCCGTGACCCCTTGCAAGGCGCTGCGGCGTCGCAAGGACGTCGGCCGGCCCCGGCGGCTGCTCCCGGAAAGCCCCATGCCGCGAATCCTCGCCATTGACTACGGACAGGCCCGCGTCGGGCTCGCCGCGACCGACCCCGGCGGGACCGTCGTCTTCGCCCTGCGCACCGTCGCCTGGGAAACCCGCGAAGCCTTGTTTCGCGAGCTTCTTGGCGTTATCAACGAGGTGCGCCCCGCACGCATCGTCGTGGGCTACCCCATGCGCGCCGGCGGCGACGAGGGCCTCACCGGCCGGCAGGTGCGCAACTTCATCGAACGGCTCAAACGGCGCACGGATATCCCCGTGGACTGCGCCGACGAGGCCCACTCCACGGAAGAAGCGGCCGAACGGCTGCGGGAGGCCGGAATTTCCGGCCGCGAACTGGCGGCCCGGCTCGACGCCGAAGCTGCCGCCGTCATACTGGAGCGCTACCTGCGCGGCGGAGCGTTATGCTGCGATCCCTCCTCCTCGGCGTCTGCATCCTCCTGATCGGCCTCGCCGGCCTGGTCGGCTACAAGGCTTACGAATTCCTCTCCATCCCCCCGGCAAGGCCGGGCGAAACCAAGGTCGTGTTCATCGAACCCGGCCAGTCCTTCGAGACCACGGCCAATATGCTCGTGGCCGAGGGCGCGTTGCGGGACGCCGACGGCTTCCGGCTGCTCGCGCGCGTCACCGGCAAGGGCGGCAGGATAAAGGCCGGCGAATTCGAAGTCAGCACGGGCTGGACCCCGACCCAGCTCCTCGACTACCTGACCACCGCCAAGGGCGTGCAGCACAAGCTCGCCGCGCCCGAAGGCCTCACCATGCGCCAGATCGCGCGACTCGCCGAAGAGGCCGGCCTCTGCTCGGCCGGCGCGTTCCTCAAAGCCGCAAGCGACCCGAAGCTCTTGGCCAAATACGACATTCCGGCCCAAAGCGCCGAAGGATTCCTCTTTCCCAACACCTACCTCTTCACCCGCAAACGCGGCGACGACGGAACCTACGTCGTCGAGGCCATGCTCAAGGAGTTCTGGAAACAGTCCGAAGCCGTCTGGCCCGGCGAAACCAAACCCAAGGGCAAGGACCTCCTCGCCGCCATAACGCTTGCCTCCATCGTGGAAAAGGAAACCGGCGTCGATGCCGAACGCCCGCGCGTGGCCGGCGTGTTCGCCAACCGCCTCGCCAAGGGCATGCTGCTGCAAACCGATCCCACCATCATCTACGGCCTCGGCGAAAAATTCGACGGCAACCTCACCCGCGCCAACCTCGAAGACACCGCCAACCCCTACAACACCTACGTGCGTCCGGGCCTGCCCCCCGGCCCCATCTGCTCGCCGGGGCTCAAATCCCTGCAAGCCGTGGCCGCGCCCGAAGTCCACGACCTCTACTACTTCGTGGCCACGGGCGAAGGCGAACACAAGTTCAGCAAGACCCTCGACGAACACATCAACGCCGTGAACAAATACCAGCGCAAGCGCGGCAAGAAGTAGAGAGGGGCAGAGGGGGGAGAGTCGGAGAGGAGGGGAGAAGAATGCCTCTGGCGGCCAGGAGGGGCCGAGGGCCCCNNCTCCTGGACCACCCCGATAGGGGAGGGGGCTGGTGCTATGTGGCCGTGTGCACAGGGCATGCGGGGAGGGACGGCATGGAAGGGATCGTTGCGGACATCATGGCCTGGATGGCCGACCGGGCCAACAACGCGCTGTGGCCGGGCTCCGGGCTGCCCGCCTTCGATGCGCCGCTGGTCGGCTTCGCCGCGGGTGCGGACCCGCTCTTTGCGTTCCTGCGCGACGACATAGGCCCGGACTTCTACTGGACGCCCGAGGCCGCTTTCGCGGACGCGTTCCCGGACGCTCCCGCGCCGGCCGAGGAACTTTCCGTCATCGCCTGGGTGCTGCCGCAGACAGCGGCCACGCGCGAGGCGCACAGGCAATGTCGCGAACTGCCGAGTCTGCCCTGGAGCCAGGCCAGGCACTGGGGCGAAAAGGTCAACGAGGCCCTGCGCCGCTTCGTCGTGGACCGCCTCGCCGCACAGGGCGTCGCCGCAACGGCCCCGGTCCTGTCGCCGCGGTGGGGACGCGCGCTCTCGCCG
>DQED01000246.1 GCA_003525525.1 Desulfovibrio sp. | reverse complement strand
AAGTTGCCCACGTAGCCGCCGATGGAATCGACTTCGGAGTAGGCGTGCAGCGTGATGTTGGGGTGCTGGGCCACGTCCACCATCTTGGGGCCGAGGATGCAGCTCGAGCAGTCGACCGTGGGGAAGGTCTTGTCGAGCTTGGCCATCTTGCCGCCGATGGAGGATTCGCGTTCGACGAGCACGACCTCCAGGCCGCCGTCGGCGCAGTCCAGCGCGGCCTGGATGCCGGCTACGCCGCCGCCGATGATCATCACGCGCTTGTTGATGGAGAACTTGCTCGGGGCCAGCGGCGCGTCGCGGCGCAGCTTTTCCGCGGCGATGCGCACGAGGTCCAGGGCCTTGTTGGTGTTGGCCTCGCGGTCCTTGCCGATCCAGGAGACGTGCTCGCGGATGTTGGCCATTTCGAACATGTAGCGGTTGAGCCCGGCGCGCTCCACGGCCCGGCGGAAGGTGGGCTCGTGCATGCGCGGGGTGCAGGAGGCCACCACCACGCCGGTGAGGTGTTTGTCCTTGATGGCCTGGATGATGCCGTCCTGGCCGGGTTCCGAGCAGGCGTACATGGTGTCCGTGGCGTACACGACCTCGGGGAACTCCAGGGAGGCCTTGGCCACGGCCGCGGTATCCACCGTGCCTTCGATGTTGCTGCCGCAGTGGCAGATGAAAACGCCGATTCGCATGGCCTACGCTCCCTTCGCCTGGGTGTCCGCGCCCGAGAGGGCCTTGTTGAGGACGGGCCTCGGGTCGATGCACAGCTTGTCGAAGCCGAGTTCCGCGTCCGCGATATTGAGGGCCACGCCCATGAGTTGGGTGAAATAGGCCACGGGGATGCGGAAATTGGTCCCCAGGGCCCTGTTCACCTGTCCCTGGCGCAGATCGAGGTTCATCTGGCACAGGGGGCAGGCCACGGCCACCACGTCCGCGCCGATGGAGCGCGCCGCGTCCAGGAGCTTGCCCGTGAGCCTGGCCACGATGTCCTGGCGCGGGATGCCGTAGGAGGCGCCGCAGCACTCGACCTTGAGCGGGTAGGGCAGGATGGTCGCGCCCATGGCCGCGAGCACGTTGTCCATGGCCATGGGGTTCTCGCAGTCGTCGAAGGCCATGAGCTCGGGCGGCCGGTTCATGATGCAGCCGTAGTAGCAGGCGACCTTGAGGCCGGTAAGCGGCGTGCGTACGGCGGCTTTCATGTCGTCGAGGCCGATCTTCTCGACCAGGGCCTGGAGGATGGAGATGGCTTCCACGCCGCCGGCGTAGGGATCGTCGAGGAGCTTGTTGACCTTTGCGGCCATGGCCGGCGCTTCCATGCGGTGGTTGGCCGTGCGCAGGTTGGTCAGGCAGCTCGGGCAGGGGGTGGCGGCGGTGCCGATGCCCATGCCGGCCACGAGCTGGAGGTTGCGGGCGGACAGGGCGGCGGAGAGCACGTGGTCCTTGGTGTGGGCCGGTGTGGAGCCGCAGCAGCTCCAGTCCGGGATGTCCACCAGGGACAGCCCCAGCGCCCGGCACACGGCCCGGGTGGAGGCGTCGTATTCCTTGGACGTGCCCAGGCCCGAGCAGCCCGGGTAGTAGGCAATCGCTTCGCTCATGAGTTGGACTCCCTCTCGAAACGCTCGAAGATGCGGGCCACGTGCTCCTTGCCCGCGATCTCGTGGGGCTTCATGGAGAGCTTGCCCTTGGGGAAGATTTTCGGCCCGAGGTCAAGGTCGGTCCAGAAACGACCGGTGCGCATGACGTAGTTGACGGTGAGCCCGAGCTCGAACACGCGGCCGTGGGCTTTGACCGAATCCAGGAAGCTGTCCCAGAAGGTCTTGACCTGGGGCACGGCGGCCAGGCCTTCGCGGCGCGCCATGTGGCGCAGTACGTCCATTACGCAGGCCACGTCGATGTTGTTGGGGCAGCGGGTCGTGCAGGACTCGCAGGTGGCGCAAAGCCAGATGGACTTCGACGCCAGCACGGTCTTTTTCTGCCCTGCCTGGACCAGGCGCATGATCTGACTGACGGGGATATCGTAGGCGAAAGTGTACGGGCAGCCGGCCGTGCAGTTCCCGCACTGGTAGCACAGGCTGACGTTCTGCCCGGACTCTTCCTCCACCCTGTGAACGAAATCGCCGTCGTAGTCGCGGGTGAGATTGATGGTCTGCATACGTTCCTATCCGGTTGACGTGAAAGAAACTGGTCTATCTCAAGCGGTTCGCCCTGACGCCCGGGGGCAGGAGAAACGACAACCGCGGTCCGGGGTGGATAGCATGGCGGTCAGTACTTGACCACCCCGGACCGGGTGTCGCACCTGGAGGATAAATTTCCTAAAAAAACAAAGAAATACTTATTATTTCAGCTTACTCGAAGTTTGCCGTCTTGTATCGATCCGGAACAAGTGTGTAAAAAAGTGTCATTGGCTGGACGTATTTTGGGTCTGCCAAGAAATATATCGGCGGCAAAACGCGTCCAGAGGCCCGGTACGACCGTCGCCGACATTCCAGACAGCCATGCGCAGGCAGGCCGCAGGCTCCTCCGTGCGGGGCGTCTGCCGCCGCCCTGTTCGGAGAGCCTCCCGCCATGGGGCGGGCAGGGGCCGGATGTTCAAAGGGGGGGCCCGAAGGCCCCCCCTGAATGGTCGTCCGATTTACAGGGCGGCCGTGTAGATGGCGGCCACGTCCTTGTCGGTCGGGCAGCGCGGGTTGGTGAAACCGCAAGCGTCCTTCTGGGCGTTGCCGGTCATGGTCGGGATGTCGGAAGCCTTGACTTCCTTGCCATAACGCTTGCCGAGCTCGACCAGGCCGGCCGGGATGCCGACGTCGGTGGACAGCTGGCGGATGGCCTTGAGAGCCAGTTCGGCGGCGTCGCGAGGAGCCATGCCGGTGATGTTCTCGCCCATGATTTCGGCCATCGCGGCGAACTTCTCGACCTTCGCGATGAGGTTGAAGCTCTCGACGTGGGGCAGCAGGATGGCGTTGCACTCGCCGTGCGGCAGGTCGTAGAAGCCGCCCAGCTGGTGGGCCATGGCGTGGACGTGACCGAGGCTGGCGTTGTTGAAGGCCATGCCGGCCAGGTATTCGGCGAAGCACATGCCTTCGCGGGCTTCCATGTCCTGACCGTTGGCAACGGCCTTGCGCAGGTACTTGAAGATCAGCTTGAAGGCTTCGATGGCGCAGGCGTCGGTCATCGGGTTGGCGATGGTGGACACGAAGGCCTCGACGGCGTGGGTCAGGGCGTCCATGCCGGTGGCGGCGGTCAGCGCCGGGGGCATGCCGACCATGAGGACCGGGTCGTCGATGGCGATGTGCGGGGTCACGCGCCAGTCCACGATGGCCATCTTCACGTGGCGGGACAGGTCGGTGATGATGCAGAAACGGGTCATTTCAGAGGCGGTGCCGGCCGTGGTGTTGACGGCCAGGTAGGGCATGAAGGGCTTGGTGGACTTGTCCACGCCTTCGAAGTCATGGATCTTGCCGCCGTTGGAGATGCAAAGGCCGATGCCCTTGCCGCAGTCGTGCGAGGAACCGCCGCCCAGGGTGATGAGGCTGTCACAACCCTCTTTCTTGTAGACTTCGACGCCGTCGTGGACGTTCTTGTCCGTGGGGTTGGGGATGGTCTCGTCATAGACATGATATTTCATGCCGGCGGCGTCGAGCAGGTCGGTGATCTGTTTGCAGATGCCGACTTTCACCACGCCCTTGTCCGTGACGATCAACGGCTTGGAACCGCCGAGGGCCTTGATCTTCTCAGGGATCTGCTTGGCGGCGCCGATGCCGATGAGGGTCACGCTGGGAATGAAGAAACCGTAAACTTGCTCGCGAACTGCCATGGTGCCAACCTCACTTGGGTTAAGGTTATGGTTTTGCGAACGGACCCCAAACCTGATTTCCTTGCGGCTTTTGGGTAAACGCTTCCCGCTATAAAGCAATTCCCGGGCCAGTTTTTGCGGTGAATTATTCCGGAAGGTTAGCTTCGATAGCCCTGCCCTGGCGGGGCAGTCTGGCCGTTTACGCGCCGCCTTCGACTGTCGCAAAGGGACACAGCAGAAACTGGGGTGGGTAAAAAGCGGCCAATTTCGGGGGTTGGGACATCGTGGACAAGTTGTCCCACGCTCGTGGGCGGATTGGGTAAAAAGGTCACAGGGGTCTGCGCGGGGACGGATCGTCCCGGAAAACACAAAAACAACTAAAATTTAACAGCAGTATTTCAACGTATTGGAAAAATGTCGCCACCGTAAGCGTTGCGGGTCAAGATGACACGGGACCATTCCGAGGGGCCGGGAAAGCCCTGCCGGACGGCTGGAAGCGACGTCGCAAACATGTCGCGCTCGCGTTCGGACAGTCACCCGCACACCCCGCTTTTTCCCGTTTCGGGTTTGCCGCCGCGCCGGGATGTGTTACCCGTGAGCCAGTTCCTTATAATGGGCATGCCACAATGCAGGGCATGCCACACAAAGGAGGTCTCATGAAAAAGCAGCTTGCGATCCTTGCCACCCTGTTGCTCCTCGCCGCCCTGGCTGTGGCCGGATGCGGCAGGTCCGAGGAAAAGAAGACGGAAACCAAATCCGCCACGCCGACGGCACAGGACGTCAAGAAGGACATCAACCAGGCGGCCCAGACCACGGCGGCCTACACCGCGGACCAGCTCGCCAAGGCCCGGCAGGACGCGGCCGCGCGCATGGCGGACATGGACAAGGACATCGACGCCCTGCAGGCCAAGGCCGCCACGCTTGGCGACCAGGGCAAGGCGCAGGCGCAACAGGCCCTCGACGACCTCAAGGCCAAGCGCGCCGAGGCGCAGGCCAAACTGCAAGCGCTCTCGGCCGCGAGCGCCGCCGCGGGCAAGGACATAAAGGCCGGCTACGACGCGGCCATGGACAGCCTGGGCAAGGCCTACGAAACGGCCAAGAAGGCTCTGGGTCAATAAGCCGGGAGTTCTGCGCCGTCCGGCCGGAGTCCCGCCCGGGCCGCGTCGCCGTTTTTCGCGGGCGGGGCGCGGCCCGGGTCTTGTTTTGGAGGGAACGGAAAGGTGGGGCAGGGAGGGCTTGACGTGGTTCATTATTGTTGGCAATTTTGCCAAATAAGCAATAGATTTCTTCCGCACGCATGGAGGTGCCGCATGGTTTCAGGAGATCCCGTTGCCCGGATTGTCCGACGCGAGAGGGGGTTCGTTCCCCGGGAAGGCGCCGCTGCCGGCGTGGCCGGAAAATTGCGCCCGGGTGCGGGTCTTGCGGAGGCGGCGGCATGAGGCGGGGCGTTGTCGTGGCGTGGATGCTGCTTGCCCTTGCCTTGACGCCGCCCTGCGCGAGGGCCGCAAGCGGAGACGGGCCCGTGGCCGGACGCGTGACCCTGGTCGATCTCGGTTCGGGCGCCTGCGTGCCGTGCAAGATGATGCAGCCTGTGCTCGAGGCCGTAAGCGCCCGGTACGGCGGCCGGGCCGCGGTGGTGTTCATCGACATCCGCAAGGAACCGGACGCGGCCAAGGCTTACGGAATCCGCCTGATCCCCACGCAGGTGTTTTTCGGCCGGGACGGCAAGGAGGCCTGGCGGCACGAGGGCTATCTTGACGAGCCCGGCATCGCGGCGGTCCTCGACCGTCTCCTGGCCGAGTAGGCGGCGATGACGGACGCGCTTTTCACACTGGTGCATGGCTGGTTGTCCGGGGCGTTTTGGATCGCCGCGGCCGGGGCGTTTTTGTGGGGCATGGTCAGCGTGCTGTTCAGTCCCTGCCATCTGGCCGCCATGGTGCTCCTGGTCGGCTACATGGCCGGGCAGGGAGGCCTGGCCACGGGGGCCGTCGCGCTTCGCTGTTCCCTGGCCTTTGTCGGCGGCCTTTTCGCGACGATCGTCGCGGTGGGCCTGCTGTGCGTCGCCTTGGGCCGCATGCTCGGCGATCTTGGCGCGGTGTTGCCCGTTGCGGTCGGGGTGGCGCTTTGCCTGGCCGGTCTCGAGATGGCGGGGCTGACGCCGCTGCGGCGGCGCTCGCCAGGGGCCGGACCGCCGCGTTTTCGTGGGGCTCCGGGCGCGCTGTTGCTCGGGCTGACGTACGGCGGGGCGACCGGGGCATGCACCTTCGGGTTTCTGGCCCCGCTGCTGGCCGTGGTGGCTCTTGAAGGCCGGGTCGCGGCCGGCATGGCATTGCTTGCGCTTTTCGCGCTGGGACACTGCCTGCCGCTGCTCCTGGCGGGTGTTTTCGCCGGACAGGCCGGCCGGTGGCTGGCCAGGCGGGGGGTCCGGGATAGTGCGGTCTGGCTGCGGCGCGGCGGCGGCGTCCTGGTCCTCGGCATGGGGGCCTACGTCCTGACGTCGACCCTCGGCAGGGGATGAGCGCGATACCCCCCAGGAGGTTTCCCTGCCGGGAGAGGCCTGCGGCCTGTTTGTCCGCTGCGCCACGCAATCGCCACATCCGGTCCGTAAGAAGCGAGGACGGAATTCCCCAAGGAGGACGCCCATGATGCGGGTGCTATTCATCTGCGTGCACAACAGCGCGCGCAGCCAGATTGCGGAAGCCTATCTGCAACAATTTTGCGGCGATGCCGCGGAGGTGACGAGCGCCGGCCTCGATCCGACGTTCGTTAATCCCCTGGTCGTCGCCGTCATGGCCGAAGAGGGCCTGGACCTTTCGGCCAAGAAGACCCGCAAGGTCTTCGATCTTTATAAGGATGGGCGGCTCTACGATTACGTGGTCACGGTGTGCGAGGAATCGCTCGAGGGGCAGTGCCCGGTCTTTGCGGGCGTGACCCACCGGCTGCACCTGCCGTTTCCCGATCCCGCCGGCGTGGTCGGCACGGACGAGGAGAAACTGGCCAAGGTGCGCGCCATCCGCGACCGGATCAAGGAGCGCATGGTCGCGCTGGCCGACGAGATCAAGGCCGGCAAGGGGCGGCGCCTCGGCGACGCCTGGGAACAGGGGAAGACGTCTTGAGCGACAAGCTGAAAATCCTGTTCTTGTGCACGGGCAACTCCTGCCGCAGCCAGATGGCCGAAGGATTCGCCCGCGCCGACCGGGGCGACGCCATCGAGGCGTACTCGGCGGGCGTGGAGAAGCACGGCGTCAATCCCCTGGCCGTGGCCGTCATGGCCGAGGCCGGCGTGGACATTTCCGGGCAGGCTTCCAAGCGCGTCGAGGAATTGCCCGATGTCGCCTTCGATTACGTCGTGACGCTTTGCGGCTCGGCCCACGACCTTTGCCCCTTTTTCCCGGGTCCGGTCAAAAAGGTCCATGCGCCCTTCGAAGACCCGCCGGCGCTGGCCGCGGATGCGGCGAGCGAAGAGGAGGCGCTTGCGCGCTACCGCGAGGTGCGCGACGCCATCCGCGCCTTCGTGGCCGGGCTGCCGCAAAGTCTCGAAGAAAAATCCTAGCCCTTGCCCGGGGGCACGATCTCGCGCACGCCGTCCGGTCCGGCCACGACGATGCGCGAGGCCAAGCCGACGAAAAGCCCGTGTCCGGCCACGCCCGCCCGGGCGTCCAATGTCGCGGCCAGCCCCGCTGGATCGGCCAGGGGCGCGAAGGCGCAGTCCGCGATGACGTTGCCGCGTTCGGTGCGCATGGGGTCGCCGTCCGGGCGCAGGCGCAGG
>DQED01000387.1 GCA_003525525.1 Desulfovibrio sp. | reverse complement strand
GGCTTCTCCATCGGCTCCAACGACATGACGCAGATGGTGCTCGGCACCGACCGCGACAATCCGGCCCTGCGCCACATCTACGACGAAGAGGATCCGGCCGTGGTCTGGGCTTTGCTCGTCACCATCTTCGCCGGCCAGAAGTACGGCAAGAAGGTGGGCTTTTGCGGCCAGGGCGTGTCCAACAGCCTCATCCTCCGGGGCCTGGTCGCCATCGCCGGCATCGTCTGCGCCTCGGTCGTGCCGGACACCTACTTCCGCACCAAGTTCGACATGGCCCACGTCGAGGCCGAGGACATCCCGGTGAGCAGGCTCGGCGAGTGGCTGGGGCAGCAGCATCTGGAGCGCCTCAAGACCGTACTGCGCGAGAACAAGTACGAGCACATCGCCAAGAAGTACGATACCGCCGCGGACATCAAGGACTGGTACGACGGCGAGCTGACCCGTCTGGCCGAGCAGCTGCGCGAGAACCTGGAAAGCCCCAAGGCCGCCTTCTACCGCCAGGAGATGGAGACCTTCCGCCGCCTGTTCCACAAGTCGGTGCTCTACGCCACCTGGGACTGGCCGAGCACGGTCTACGACGCCATGCGTCAGGCCGGCTTCGACTCCTTCAAGGAGCAGGCCGAGGCGCTGGCCGCCCAGCGCCTGAAGAAGTGGTAGGGATCCGCTGCGATAACGCCTCCGGCGGCCTGGAGGGGCGCGGCCCCTCCAGAACCTCCCGAGAAATGGAAACGGCCGCCCGGGATGCACCCGGGCGGCCGTTTTGCGTTGAAGGGAAGGGGGGTTACAGCTTGTTGAGGATGTTGTCGTCGATCCAGTGCTGGTCCCACCATTCGATGGGCGAGGTCTCCTCGCCGAAGACCAGCACGCCGAAGTGCAGGTGGTCGCCGCCGGCCAGGCCGCTGACGCCGGTGCGGCCGAGGATCTCGCCTTTCTTGATCTCCTGGCCGACCTTCACGTCGATGCGGCGCAGGTGGGCGTAGAGCGTCTGCAGCCCCAGGCCGTGGTCGATGATCACCGTCTCGCCGTAGATGCCGAGAAATCCGGCGAAGACCACCTTCCCGGTGTTGGCCGCGGGCACGGGCGCGCCCTCGAGGGAGGCCAGGTCCACGCCCATGTGCGTCTGCTGGTCGATTTCCTTGCCCTGGTAGTAGTAGGTGCGGTGGTCGCCGAAGCCGGCCTTGGGCGCGGCGTTGGGCAGGCGCAGGAAGGCCTTCTTGTCCCAGAGCATGGTCGGGGTGGACTTGAGCGCCAGTTCGCGCAGAAACACGGCGTTTTGCTTGCGCACGTCGTTGTTGACGCGCAGGTAGATCTGGAGGTTGTCCCGGGTGTCGGTGACGATGTCGTAGTACTGCGGCATCTTGGATTCCAGGAACGCGTCGGAGATGTTGATCTTGTCCTGGCGGAACTTGCGCGGGATGGCCTGGTAGCGGAAGGAGGCGATGGCCGTGTTGCCGGCCTTGTCCGTCACCTTGACCTTGGGCACGAAGTCTTTCGGGTCCATGTCGTAAGGGAAGACGTAGAGTCCGAAGTACCTGCCGTTCTCCATCTTGTAGGCCGGGAAGAAGTCCTTGCCCACCACCACGCCGGCGCTTTCGGGCTCCTCGTTGACCTGGAAGGACACGGCCCCGACGCCGCCCTGGCGCACGTTGTGGGCCAGGCTCGTCACCTCCACGCGCGGCGGCGTGGTGTCGAGGTTCATGGTCTTTTCGAAGCGCACGGTGTTGCCCGCGCCGAAATTGGCCAGGGAGCGGTCCGTTGCCGTGATCGTCAGGCCGAACGTCCCGTCGTGCAGGCCGGCCGGCTCCAGGGTGAACTTCTCTTCCGCGTCCTTGACCGGGGTGGCGTAGGACTGGTCGAGCAGGGTGATCTGCTTGTCGCCCTGGGTCACCGTGACCTTGGCGTTTTTAAGCCCGGAACCGGCGTCCGCCAGACGCAGCGTGAACTCGCGCTTGGGCGCGGCCACGTCGCTTTGCGGCGAAAGCGCGATGGTCGGTTTGACGGTGTCGGTCAGGAAGAAATAGCCGCAGGCCGCGGCGATGGCCGCCAGAAGCAGGATGATGCCGAAAACGAGTTTTTTCATACGGGGTTCCTCATCGTTGGGCCGTGTCATACCGGCCGTGGCCGGGCAGCGCAAGCGCGCCCGGCGCGGCGTGGGCGTCCGCGCATCCCGGGGGTTGCCCGAAATCCCCCGACAGACTAGAAAACCGAAACGATCCGAACCTCCAACCCCGGGAGTCTCCATGCAGGCCTTTTCCCTGCGCCGCCTCGTCGGGTCGCTCGCCGGCTGCCTGCTCGCGCTCGCCTTCTCCTGCGCCGCCCGGGCCGGGGACGGGCAGGCGCCGCTTTGGCGGTCCATCAGCGACGGCCTGCACCGCAACATCGAAATCAAGCGCCAGGAGCTCAACCGCATCCGCAAGGCGTTGCCCGCGGATACGGCTGCGCTCGATACGGCCCTTGGCGACGTGAGCAGCCGGCTCGACCAGATTCTGCTCCTGCGCGGCGTGGCCGGGGAAACGCCCTGGGCCTCGCGCAGCCTGCTCATGCAGTTGCGCGAATTGACCGCCGCCGTGGACGTCGCCTGCGAACCCCTTCGGGACATGCGCGACGCGCTCGCGCGCACCAAGCAGGAATACGCCGTCCTGCGCCAGATCCGGGCCCGCAACGCCAGCCGCGAGTATGCCGAGCTCGTGAGCGAGGAGCTGTCCGGCCCCGGACGGGAATTCAAGGAACTCAAGGGCGACGTGGATGCGGTCAAGGCCGAGGTGGACGCTTCCCTGGCTCAGGCGACGGCCCTTGACGCGGATATCGAGGTCGCCCGCCAGGAGGAGGTGGACCGCTTCGTCGCCCTGTTCAAGCAGACCTATTTCGCGTCGTCGGGCTCGTTGCTCGCCGTTTCCGGGCTGGCGGGCATGGTGGACGACTTCTTCCAGTGGCGAAACGCCGCGCCGCGCTTCTGGAAACCCGTGGCCTCCTGGACGTTGTGGGAGCGTTATCTCGCCGCCGCCGCCGCGTATTGCCTCCTGCTGCTCGGCGTCCTGCACCTGTGTCGCCGCCGCTTTCCGGCCATCGGCAAAAGGCCTCTCGGGCCGCTGGTCTGGATCGTTGCCGGGCTGGCCCTTTTCGCCGGCCGGCAGACAGTGCTTTTCGCGGCAAATCAGTTCACTTCGCTGGCCTGGGTGCTCGCCGTCAGCTGGGGCCTTGTGGGCATGCTCGGCGGCGGCGCGCGCCTGCGGACGCTGTTCGTCTGTTTTGCGGCGACTGCTGCCTGCGACGTCGGCAACGTCCCGGCCTCGGTGGCCGGGGCGACGCTGCCCGTGCTCGCGGCCGCGGCGATCTGGCGGCTGCGCCGTTGCGGCTGCGGCCTGACTTCCGACGCGGTGGCGCTGGCCGCGGCGGGCGTCGCCGGAGTGTTCGGCTACGGTCCCCAGGGCGTGGCCCTGGT
>DQED01000362.1 GCA_003525525.1 Desulfovibrio sp. | reverse complement strand
GGCAGGAGCAGCCAGGCCCCGCCCAAAAGCGCCGCCAGCCACAGCGGCGCGGACACGGCGAGGGGCGAGGCGGCGAGCAGCGGCGCGGATAGGACGAGGCTTGCGCCAAGACAGGCCACGGCCAGACGGCTTGCCCGGCGATAGCCGAGGACCACGGGCATGGTGCGCGCGCCGGTGACGGCGTCGCGGACGGCGTCGTGCCAGTCCGCCGGGATGTTCTGGCCGCCGATCTCCCAGGTGAAGACCCAGGCGAAGAGCAGTAGGAGAAACCATGGCGCGGGGTCGGGCGAAACGGCATAGGCCGCGGCCAGGGGGCCCAGGGACTTGACCACGCCGTTTATGAGCGCGCGCAAATGGGTGACGGTCAAAAGCAGGCAGTAGGCCGTCTCCAGCAGGCAGCCGGCGACGAGCAGCCAGGCGCACACGGGATTGAGGGCGTAGGCCCCGACAAAGGCGACCGCGACCCAGCAGAAGAACCAGGCGATGGCGGCCGGCAGGGACAGACAGCCGTGGGCCAGGGGATGGCGGATGAACGCCGCGTCGAGGTAGTTGCAGCGGGCGTCGCGGCCGCTTTTTTCCACCTGCCGCTTGTCCGAGCGGTAGTCCACGATGTCGTTGAGGGCGTAGACGGCGGTGTAGCCGGCAAAAACGGTGACGCAGCCGAGGACCACGACGGAAAGGGGCGGCAGGCCGCCCCGGCACAGCAGGGCGGCGCAAAACGGCCCGGCCAGGTCGAGGATGCCGTGAGGCGTGCGCGAAAGGGCCAGGTAGACGGTCAGGGCGAAACGCCCGGGCGTGCCGGCGGACGGTGATGCGGATGCGGGCAAACTACTGCACCTCGTCGTGCGGCGCGGTCTTGCCGCTGAAAACACGGTACTGGTAGGCGTTGTAGAAAAGCAGCACGGGCATGAGCCCGCCGATCACGGCCAGCATGATGCGCAGCATCGGCGCGGGCGCGGCGGCCATGGCGGCCGTTATGCCCGGCGGCACGATGACCGGGGACAGGCTGCCGCCGAAGGCCGCGAAGACGAAGGCCAGCATCACAGCGCAGTACAGGAGCGGCCGCCGCTCCCAGCCCTTGCCCAGCGCGCGGAAATAAAGCGCCGCGCACAGCACCGCGGCGACCATGGCGAGGATGAAGGACGGCGCGAACCCGGCCTGTCCCGGCCGGCCCACGAGAAATCCCAGCCGGCCGTCCAGGGCGATATAGCCGAGGACGAGCACCAGCATGGCCACCGTGGCCGAGCCGTAGCGGATGCCCCACAGCCGCGCCTGGTTTTGCAGTTCGCCGTCGGTTTTGAGCACGAGCCAGGCCGCGCCGATCATGGCGTAGAGGCACAGGAGCGTCACGCCGACCAGGATGGTGAAGGGCGAGAACCAGTCGAACCGTCCGCCGACGAACCGGCCGTCGGCAAAGGCCATGCCCTGGAGGATGCCGCCGAGGAGAAAGCCGTGGGCCAGCGTCACGGCCACGCTGCCCCAGCCGAAAAGCTTCGTCCAGGGCCGCTTGCCGTCGGCCTCGGCGCGGTATTCGAGGCCGATGCCCCGGGCCATGAGCGCGAAGAGCAGGAACCCGGCCGGCAGGTAGAGCGCGGCGAGCACCGTGCCGTAGACCAGCGGAAACGCGCCGAAGAGCACGCCGCCGAGCATCACGAGCCAGGTCTGGTTGGCGTGCCAGACGCTGTCGATGGACGCGGTCATGCGGTCGCGCCAGGTCTCGTCGTCGGTGTGCAGGCACAGGATGCCGACCCCGAGGTCGAAACCGTCGGTGAAGACGTACAGCCACAGCAGAAAAGCCATGATCCAGTACCAGACGTCGGCGATATCCATAACAGTCCGTCCTTAGTCCGCAGGACTATTTGGCCGCATGGGCCGCGGGCGGCAGCGCGTCCATGTCCGGGCCTTTGCGCAAGAGTTTGGCCATGAAGAACAGAAAAAGCGAAAAGAGCACGGCATAGGCGGTGATGAAACCGGCCAGGGACAGCCAGACCTCGCCGGCGCCGAGGGGCGAATGTCCCTCGCCCGTGCGGATGAGCCCGTAGGCCAGCCAGGGCTGGCGGCCCACCTCGCGCGTGATCCAGCCCATGAGCACGGCGAGGTAGGCCCCGCCGGCCATGAGCGCCCAGGCGTAAAAGAGCTTGCCCTGCCCCGGCGCGCGCTCGGGGGTGAGTGCGCCGCGCCGCCAGGCCCACAGCGTCCAGGCCATGACCGCGATCATGGCGAACCCGACGCCGACCATGAGCCGGAAGGCGTAGAACGGCAGCACGATGGGCGGGCGATCCTTCTTGGGAAAATCCTTGAGCCCCGGCACGACGCCGGTTGGCGAATGGGTGATGAGCAGGCTCAGGGCGAAGGGAATCTGGATCTGGAAGACGTTGTCCTCGGCCTCGGGATCGGGCCAGGCGAGCATGTTCCAGGGCGCGCCGGCGCCGGGCTTGTTGGTGTCCCAGTGGGCCTCGATGGCCGCGACCTTGGCCGGCTGGAGGCGGCCGATCTCCTGGCCGTTGGAATCGCCGACAAAGGCCTGAAGCGGCGCGATGACCACGGCCGCCGCGGCCGCGAGCTTGAACGAGGTGAGGTAGAACGGGACGTTGCGCCTCAGCAGGATGCTGACGCCCGAGACCGCGCCAATGACGAAGAGCGTCAGCTCCACGCACGCCAGGTACATGTGGGAAAAGGCCAGGGGCAGGTCCGGCGAGAACACGGCGGCGAGGTAGTCGGTGACGACGAAGACGCCGTTTTCGATATGTCCGCCCGAGGGCGTCTGCATCCAGGAGTTGGCCACGAGAATCCAGAAGGCGGAGAGCGAAGAGCCGAAGGCGACCATGATGGTGGAAAAGAAGTGCATCTTCGGCCCCACCCGCTTCCAGCCGAAAAGCATGATGTAGAGGAAGGCGGATTCGAGCATGAAGGCCATGGTGCCCTCGAAGCCGAGGATCTGGCCGAAGAAGTTGCCGACCGTGGCGGAAAACGGTCCCCAGTTGGTGCCGAACTGGAACTCCAGCGGAATGCCCGAGACCACGCCCACGGCGAAATTGACCGCGAAAAGCCCGGCCCAGAAGCGGAACTGGCGGTAGTAGACGAGATCGTGCGTGCGCAGCCACAGCCACTCGAGCACGACGAGGAAAAGCGCCAGCCCGATGGTGAGCGTGGGAAAGGTGATGTGAAACGCGGTGGTCAGGGCGAACTGCACGCGGGAGAGGAAAACCGGGTCGGTCAGGAAGTCCACCATGCGCCTCCTTGGCCCCGTCAGGGGCGCGCTGTCTTGACGGCGACGGCCAGGATGAAAAGCGAGGATTCGTGGAAGCCCGGCAGCAGGGACAGGCCCGCCGCGTAAAGGGCCTCGCGGAATTCCGGGCCGTGGAAGCGGTTTTCCCGCGGATGGGCGAGCATGACGCGGAAGACCGGGTTGGCGTAGAGCGGCGGGTAGATTTCCTCGAAATAGAACGTGCCGCCCGGGCGCAGCACGCGGGCGACCTCCTCCACGCCCCGCCGCCAGTCGGGCAGGTGGTGGATGATGCCGAAGTTGACCACGGCGTCGAAGGCGGCGTCGGGGTACGGCAGGCGCTCGGCGTCGCCGAGGACGAAGGCGCTATTGGCGAGACTGCCTTTTTTCGGCCGCCGCGCCGCAATGCGGACCATGGCCGGGTCCACGTCCAGGCCGTGGTAGAGGGACGGGGCGAAGGCGCGGGTGAAAATACCCGCCCCGCCGCCGTCGCCGCAGCCGATCTCGAGCACTTTCGCGCCGGCCGGGATGGGCCGCGTGGCCCGGAAATAGCGGACTTCGCGCCACTGGGCGATCTTGCGCACGAAGCTGCGGCAATAAAACCGTTCCGGCCAGTTGACTTCCATGCCCCCTCCCCTTTCCTGCCGTCCTCGGGACGTCAGTCTTCCATGTTGCAACAGACAGGCGGGGGCGCTGTCAAGGGAAATCCCATGTGCGACGAGCGCTTGCGTCCGGTAAATATCCGCGCCAGGCCGAAGGTCAGGTCCGTGACCGCGCACTCCGCAAAGCCCGCCTCGGCCATTTGCGCGGTAAAGGCCGCGTCGTCCGGGAAGGCGTCCACGGACTCCACGAGGTAGCTGTAGGCGTAGTCCGTGCGCGAGAGGAAGTTGCCGACGGGCGGCAGAAAGCGCTCGAAATAGAAGCGGTAGAGCGCCTTGCCGAGGCCAAAGCGCGGCATGCCGAATTCCATGACGTGCATGCGCCCGCCGGGCACGAGCACGCGGTGAAATTCCCGCATGACCGCCACGCGCTCGGCGATGTTGCGGATGCCGAACGCCATGGTCACGGCGGCGACGCTTTCCGCCCTGACCGGGATGTCCCGGCAGTCGGCCACGGCCAGGCGATAGCCGGCCACGCCGCGCCGCCGGGTCTTTGCGGCGGCCTTTTCCAGCATGGCCGGGGAGAAGTCTAGCCCGAGCACCCGAAGCCCCGGCCTGCGGCGGCGGATCGCCAGGGCGACCTCGCCCGTGCCCGTGGCCGCGTCGAGCACGAGGCCGTAGCCCGGTTCGATCATGTCCACGAGGCGCTTGCGCCAGTAGATGTCCACGCCAAGCGACAGGGCGCTGTTCTGGAAGTCGTAGGAAAAGGCGATGTCCTCGAACATCCGCCGCACCAGCACGTCGCGCATGAGGGGCTCCTCGGGTTCAGGCCGTCTTCGCGGCCGGTTCCACCAGCCGCAGTTTCTGCCACGCCCCGCCCTTGTAGCGCAAGGCCAGGACCACGGCGAGCGTCAGGCCGTAGAGCGCGAAGAAGCCCCACAGCGGCACGATGCCGATGTGGAAGTAATGCACGGCGAGCCAGGCCGGGGCGACCAGGGCGAAAAAGGAGACGCAGCCGGCGGAGAGCATGAGGAAACGCGTGTCGCCCGCGCCGCGCAACACGCCGAAGCAGGTGTGCAGCACGACGTCGCACACGCCGAGGCACACGCCCCAGGCGAAAAGCGGCCGGCACAGCGCGACCACGGCGGCGAACCCCTGCTCCTCGCCGCGCGGCTTGAAAAACCCGGCCAGGGTCTCGGGCATGCCCAGGAAAAAAGCGGCCATGACCGCGATGTAGACGGCCATGAGGCGAAAGGCGCTGCCTGCCGCGCGCCTCGCGTCCTCGGGTTTTCCCGCGCCCATGGCCTGGCCGACGACCACGGCGAGCCCCGAGGAAAGGCCCAAAAGCGGCATGAACGCCGGGGTGTTGGCCGAGAGCACGAGGCTTGTCGCCGCAAGCTCGGTGACGCCGAGCCTGCCTGCCAGGGCGATGAACACCGTGACCGCGAACACGTCGAGGAAGATCTGCGCCCCGCCCGGCGCGCCGAGCAGCACGAGTTTTTTAAGGAGCGCCCCATCCGGCCGAAACGCGCGGCGCGTGCCGAACTGCCGGTCGTTTTCCCGGGTGAAGATGAGCGCGGCATAGGTCGCGGCCATGACCACCCAGGCGAACACCGTGGCCAGGGCCGAGCCGGCCGTGCCGAGTTCCGGCAGCCCCAGCTTGCCGAAAATGAGCACGTAGTTGAGCGGGATGTTGAGCAGCGCGCCGCCGAAATTGACGACCATCACGGCGCGGGTCAGCCCCCGGCCGCTGAAAAAGGCGGCCAGCCCCGCCTCGAGCACCATGAACCCCGCCCCGCACATCAGCATGCGGAAATAGACGACCTCGAGCGCGCGCACTTCCGGGGCGTGGTCCATGGCCGCGAACACGGCCTCGGAGAAGCAGGCGATGCCGAGCAGGGCGACGAAGGAGGCCAGGGAAAAATGGATGCCCTGCCACAGCACCGCGCCGATCTCCTGCGGCCGTCCCGCGCCGATGTTCTGGGCGATGAGCACGCCGACATAGCCCACGGTGCCGAGGAAAAAGGAGGTGAACAGGAAAAACGCCGCGCCGGCCGGCATGACCGCGGCCAGGGCGTCCTTGGAATACCAGCCGAGAAAAAGGCGGTCGGTCAGGTGCATGGCCGTGATCGAGCCCATGCCGGCCAGGAGCGGCAGCCCCACGCGCAGCACGTGGGCATAGCCGCCCGGGCCTTGCCAGCGATTCATGGCGTGACCTCGTGGGCCCCTGCCGCGGGGCCCGGTTGGGACGGCCCGCAAAAGGCGGGCATCCGGGGGATAGGGCTTGTGGCAAAGTTTTTGCTACGCGTCAAGGCGAATGGCCCGCCTTTCGGGCCGC
>DQED01000040.1:939-11083 GCA_003525525.1 Desulfovibrio sp. | reverse complement strand
CTTTTTTTTTGCACTTCGCATGGGGAGGAGGCTGCGCTGGGGAGAATGAAGAACATTTTTCAAGAATGGCAATAGTTACTAAAATAAAATCTTTGTTTACATTACATTTTAAGATGGCTAACATTTTTGGCGCAAGTCAAAAGGTCGGATGCGAGTTCTGAGAAAGGAGTATACGGTGACGTTTCGAAAATGCGTTGTCTTGGTTGGAGTCTTTTCAATGACCCTTTTTGTGGGCACCCTCCGGGCACAGACCGGAAAATACAGCGAGACGGCCTCCCGGACCATCGACCCCATGACCACGAAGGGGATGGTCACCTCGCCGAATTATCTGGCCACCCAGGCCGGTGTGGATGTGTTGCGCGCCGGCGGCAATGCCGTGGACGCGGCCATTGCCGTCGCGTCCACGCTGGCGGTGGTCTACCCGCAGATGTGCACGCTTGGCGGCGACAACTTCTGGTTGATCTATAATGCGAAGACCGGGGAATTGCGCGCCCTGAACGCCAGCGGCCGGGCCGGCGAAAAAGCGACCATCGAATTTTACAAATCCAAAGGGCTGAGCAAGATTCCCTCCCGCGGATTCCTGGCTGCCAATACCGTGCCGGGCGTCGTCTCCGGCTGGGATGCCGCCTACCGTTACGCCAAGGAATCCATGGGGAAGAGCCTGCCCTGGGCGCGCCTTTTCCAATCCGCCATTACCTATGCGCGCGACGGTTTCCCCGTCAGCCCGAGCCTGGCGTATTGGGAAGCGATCAACGTCAATCCCAATGATCAGGAATTCCGCAATCTCCAGCGCTTTGATGCGTTTTCGGGCATGTACCTGAAGCCGGGGGGCAAGGCGTACACCGTCGGCGAAGTCATGAAACTGCCCACCCTGGCCGCGACGCTGGAGACCATCGCCACGGACGGGGCGGACGCCTTCTATAAAGGTCCCATTGCCAAGAGGATCGTCGCGTATCTCCAGCAAAACGGTGGCCTGCTGACGCTCGACGATTTCGCCAAGCATACGGCGGACTGGGTCGAACCGATCCATGTGCCGTACCGCAACCTTGTCGCCTACAATTTCCCGCCCAACACCCAGGGGATGGCCTCACTTGAGATTTTGAATATTCTGAACAATTTCGATGTGGGCAAGCTCGGCGAAGGCTCCGCGGACTATTATCACCTGATCGTCGAGGCGACCAAGGAGGCGTTTGCCGATCGGGATCGTTACCTGACGGACCCGGCCTTCTCGACGATTCCCCTGGACGAGTTGCTTTCGGCGCGGCACGGCAAGGAACAGGCCGCGCGCATCGATCTCAAGAACGCGGCGAAGGAAGTCAAACCCCTTGACCCCAAGGGCGACACGATCTGGCTTGGCGTGGTGGACGAACAGGGCAATGCCGTTTCGTTGATCCAGAGCATTTACCATGACTTCGGTTCCGGAATCGTGGCCGGCGATACCGGCGTGCTGCTGCAAAACCGCGGCAGCTTCTTCTCCCTGGATCCCAGCCACGTCAATCATCTCGAACCGCACAAGCGCACTTTCCATACCCTCAATCCCGCCATGCTGTTGCGGGACGGCAAGCCCTACCTCGTGTACGGCACCATGGGCGGCGAAGGGCAGCCGCAAACGCAGGCCGCCATCGTGACGCGCATCGTGGATTTCGGCATGACGCCCCAGGACGCGATCGCCGCGCCCCGCTGGCTGCATGGCCGTACCTGGGGAGCGTCGTCGAACGATCTCAAGCTGGAAAGCCGCATGAGCGATGCCGCAGTGGAAGAATTGCGCCGCCGGGGGCATCCCGTTAAGGTCGTTGACGCCTACACGGATACCATGGGGCATGCCGGGGCGATCCTGATCGATCCGCAAACAGGCGTGCGCTTCGGCGCGACCGACCCGCGCGGTGACGGACTGGCGGCCGGATACTGATCCCGGTCAAAGGGTCTGCAAGCTGGGGCGGCGCGCTGGGCCGCCCCTTTTGTTTTCGGAAAGGTCGGCGGCGCGTGGAAGGTCAACCGGAGGAAATATGGACCAAACGGCGCGGATGATCCTGTTGCGTTCCCTGCCGCTTTTCGGGGGCATGTCCGAACCGCGGCTCAATAGGCTTGCGGCGCAGGCGCGCGTAACCAGGTATGCGCCCGGGGCGCTCCTTGCCATCAAGGAAGAGGCCGCGGATGTTTTCCACTGCATTGCCACGGGGCAGGCCAAGGTCTACCGGGCCGGTCCGGACGGCCGGGAACAGACGCTTTTCCTGCTCGGGCCGGGCGAGCCCTTCTGCCTGTGCACGCTGGTGGACAGCGCCTCCTTTCCAGCCTTTGTCGCAGCGCTTGCCGAGACGGTGGTGCTGGAATTCCCGACCAGGGCCCTGGCCGAGGCGATCCAGGACAGTCCTCAGGCGCTCTCCGACCTGATGCGGCTCATGTGCGGCCGGTTCAAGGAGGCCATGGCCATGGTCGAATCGCTTGCCCTGCGCGACCTGCCCGGACGCGTGGCCGTCTTTTTGCTGCATGAAGCCGGCAAGGCCCTGTCCGGGGACGTGGTGCGCCTTTCCATCAGCCAGCGCGAGGTGGCCAAGATCGTCGGGGCCACGCCCGAGGCCCTTTCCCGGGCGCTCAAAAAGCTCGTCGCAGCCGGCCATATCGAGGTGCGGGGCCGGGAAATCGAGATTCGCGACCGTGCAGGCCTCGGGGCGGTGGCCGCCGGGGACGTCGAAGGCTAGGCTCCATGCGCCGGATCGAGGACGCCGACGCCGCGCGTGTGCTCGCGCTGATGGCGAAGCTGCCGCTGTGGGCCGGATTTGCGGACGAGGACCTGGAACTGTTGCTGCGTACCGGGGCGGTGTCGCTTTGCCTGTTCGATGCGGGCGAGACCGTGGTCGAGGAGGGCAACTACGAAAAGACCTTTTTCGTGCTGCTCGACGGCGCGGTGCGGGCGCTGCGCGGGGGGAAGCGGGTCGCGGCCATGGACGCGCCGGGCACGGTCTTCGGCGAGATGAGCTTCATCCTCGGCAAGGGGCGCACGGCCACGGTGGTGGCCGATGTCCCGTCGCGCTGCCTGGCCGTGGACATGGGCTATGTGGATTTCCTGCCGAGCCCGGAGCGCGAGGATTTCCTCATCCGCATCTTCCGCCGCCTGGCCGAGGTGGTGACGGCGCGGCTGGGGTCGGCCAACGCGCGCAAGGCCGCGATCCTGACGGCGATCCGGCAGCGGCGCGACGCGCTGCGCGCGCATGTCGCGGCCGAGCGCGAGGCCATCACGGCGCTGCGGCGCGAACTGGACGGCCTGGATACGGCCGACGACGAGGAAGTGTTGCGGCAGCTGCTCGACCGCAAGTTCTAATGCCGCGTCCTCGAAAAAGTGTATGTTTTTTTGCGGACAACAGCGTAGTATAATTCATTTTTAAATAATACTGACGTATTTTTCAAGGGACGCGGCCAGCCGGCGTGCGCCTGCCTAGCCCTTGCGCCGCAGGGGCAGCATTTCGTTGAGTTCGTCGATGTAATGCTTTTCCAGCTGGTTGACCCGGTCGATGTGCGTGCGGAAAATCATGTCCATGCGCGGGTCGAAGAAGCGGTGACTGCTGTAGCTGGACACGGACACGAAGCCGCGCCGGGCCTTGTGCGCGCCGCCCATGCCGGGGTCGTAGCGGGTGATGCCGTGGGCGATGGCCCAGGCGATGGGGGCGTAGTAGCACAGCTCGAAGTGCAGGAAAGGGATGTCCTCGAACGAGCCCCAGTAGCGGCCGAAGAGGATGTCGCGCTTGTGGGCGAGCATGGCCAGGGCCACGGGGTCGCGGCGACCCTCCCGGAACGCGGCGGCAAAGGCCAGGCGGTGGCGGAAGGCCGCGGGCAGGCCCTCGAAGAAGGCCGGCGTCAGGTAGCGGCAGCCCCAGGGACCGAACTTGGCGTTGGTGCGGTCGTAGAGCTCGCGCATGATGGGGAAGAACGCATCCGGGATGTCCGCGCCGGAGACGATCTCCACGCGCACGCCGGACGCGGCCAGGGCGCTGCGCTCGTGGCGCACGGTCTTGCGCCGGTTGGCGTTGAGCGTGGACAGGAAGTCGTCGAAATCGGAAAAATCGCGGTTGCGCCAGAGATAGCCCTGATGCCGCCAGGCCGTGAAGCCATAGTCCTCCGAGGCGGCGGCGAAGTCCGGTTCGGTGAAAAGCAGCGCCGCGCCCTGGACGCCGTTGCTCAGACAGTATTGTTCGACGGCCTCGAACATGCGCCGGGAAAGGCGCATCTGGTTCATTTCCGGGTCAGCCAGGAAACGCAGGCCCGTGGCCGGGGTGAAGGGGCTGGCCGCGACGAGGCGCGGGAAGTAGGGCAGTCCCAGGCGCGAGGCCGCTTCGCCCCAGAGCTGGTCGAACACGAATTCGCCGTCGGAGTGCCACTTCAGGTACATGGGCAGCGCGCCGACCATGACGCCGCCGGCATGGGCGAGCAGGTGGTTGGGATACCAGCCCTTGGCCGGGGCGGCGCTGCCGGAGTCTTCCAGCAGCTTGAGCCACGCGTATTCGAAAAAGGGCGTGTCCAGCGGCTCGGCCAGGGCGTCCCAACGGTCCTCGTCCGCCTCGGCCATGGACCGGGCGAAGCGCAAGGTCAATTGGTCAGTGGGTACCGTCATACCGCCCCCATACGCCCGGGCAAGGCTGCTGTCACGCGTTTGCCGCGTCGGGGCGACGCCATACCGTGGTGCGCCAGACGCCGTTCTCGAAATCCCGGCGCGGCCAGCCGGACGCGGCGGCGAAGACGGGTGCGTATTTCACCCATTCGCTGTTGTCGAGCACGAGCAGACCGCCGGGGCGCAGGCGCGACAGGGCGTTGAGGGCGCAGGCCACGCGGGCCCGGCCGTCCACGCTGACGAGATCGAAGCTGTCCGGGCCGAAGTCGAGGATGGCGTCGGCATAGGCGGCGAATTCCGGTTTTTCCGGGACGTAGCCCGTTTGCCGCCAGGCGTCGGGGCGGTCATCGGGCCGGCCCGGAGCGTCTCCGGGGGGCGCGAAACGCAGCGTGACATTGGCGACGCCCTGGCCGACGAGTTCCCGGACCAGGCGGCGGCGCCATTTTTCCCGGTGCTCCACGGTCACGAGCCGGGCCACGCGGCGGGCGAGGAAAAACGTGCTGCGTCCGCCGCCCCACTCGAAGGCGGTCATGGACGGGGCGAGGAAGCGGTCGAGGCAGCGCACGGCCCCGGCGTTGATCCAGGGATAGGCGGGATCGCAGGCCATCCGCCAGGCCGTCGGCGCATAGAGCAGGGCACGCGCCGCGCGGCGCAACCCCTCGCCAAGGCCGGTACGCCCGGGCGCGTAGCGGATGAGCATGGCGGGCGCGGCAGCGTCAGCAGCCGTGGGCGGCGAGGGCGGCGGCGACGTCGGCGTGGATGGAAAACACCTTGCCGAGGTCGGCGATGCGCAGCACCTTGGCCACGCCGTCGCTGATGGCGCAAAGGGCCACCACGCCCCCTTCGGGCAGCAGGCGGTTGCGCACGGTGATGAGGCTGCCTATGGCGCTCGAATCCATGAATTCCACACCCGTGAGGTCGAAGCACAGCACCTTGGGCGCAGCCTCGATCATGGGGGCCAGGGCGCGCTGGAAATCGGGGCAAGCGGTGTAGTCGAAGACTTTGGGCAGGCCTGTCACCAGGGTCAGGGCGCCGTGTCCGGTCGCGGTCAGATCCATGTCTCCTCCGGTTCGCCGCGATGGCGGCGAAATGGCCTGTACCATGGGCCGCACGGCCGGGCAACCTGCCGGCCAGGCGAGATTTTCCTTCCGCCTTCGTGCGGAAGCGTGTAGAAAGAGGAGTCTCCTCAGGAGGCGCTGCGCAGGCGCAAACGCCGGAAAACCGCAAGCCCGAGATGAGCGACGCATGAACAAGGATTGGCAGCGAAACAAACCGGCTCAGGGCGTACCCGCCTGTTCGGACGCGGTGTGCGCCATGCTCGACCGCGTCGGCGTGCCCCGCAATTCCAAATGGCGCGGGCTGATCCTCTACATGCGCGGCATCAAGGACTACGATTTCCTGGACAACGAACAGAAGGAGCAGATCCAGGCCCTGGTCATGGAAGTGCTCAAGGCCCGGGATTTCTCGGACGAGAAATTCTGCGAGGTCATCAAGATCAACGAGCGCATTTTAAGCGCCCCCTGGAACCGGGCGCTCACGCGCACGCTCCAGGAAACCGCCTCGCTCGTCCAGGAGTTCCAGGAGACGCTTTTTCGCCACAAGGGCGGGGTGCAAAAGCTCGAAAACGTTACGGTGGAGGCCGTGGAGACGGGCGGCGACGTGGAGCGCATGCTCGGCACCATCCGGCGGGGGTTCCGGGAAATGGCCTCCATGATCGAGAAAGACGCCGAGAAGATGGTGGCCATGAGCCTCACCGACGCGCTGACCGGCATCCACAACCGCCGCGCTTTCGACAGCCACATCGGCAAGGCCGTGGACCGGGCCGTGGCCGAGGGCAGGTCGCTGTCGCTTTTCATGTGCGACATCGACTTTTTCAAGCGCTTCAACGACGAGCACGGCCATCGCATCGGCGACCAGGCGCTCGTGGTCGTGGGCTCCATCCTCAAAGGCTTTGCCGAGGAGATCAAGCAGCTCGAGGACCGCGACATCTTTCCGGCCCGCTACGGCGGCGAGGAGTTCGCCGTGACCCTGGCCGACATCGGCAAGGACGAGGCCGAGGAACTGGCCGAGATCATCCGGCGCAAGATCGAGCGCTACAACTTCGTCATCCGCGATCCCGACGGCCAGATCCTGGTCGGCGGCATCAAGATCAATGTCAGCATCGGCGTGGCCGAACTGCTTGCCGACTGCCCCTCGCCCGACGTGGACCATCTCGTGGACGCCGCGGACAAGGCCCTGTACGTGGCCAAGTCCTCGGGCCGCAACCAGGTCCGCGCCTACGAACGCCCGCGCGTTTGAATTGGAGGGGGGACGCCTCCGGCGGCCAAAGGGCTATCGCCCTCTGGACTCCCGTCTAGGGGGCGCGTCGCGTCTCCCCGTCCTGTTTCAATCTTCCGAGTATTCCACTGCCCTGGTCCCCCCTTTCGGGGTGGTCCAGGAGGGGCCCTCGGCCCCTCCTGGCCGCCGGAGGCATCTTATTTTTCCCCTCTCCTTCTATAGCCTGCGCAAAATGGCCTTGGCCGGGATGAGGCCCGTGGCGGCGGCCGAGACGATGTTGCCGGCCACGCCCGGCCCGTCGCCGGCCACGAACATGCCCGGGATCGCGGTTTCCAGTTCCGGCGTGGCGTCGATCTGCGTGGCGAAGAACTTGATTTCCGGCGCGTAGAGCAGGGTCTCGTCGTTGGCTACGCCCGGGACCACGGCGTTTAACTGTTCCAGGCCGTCCACGAGGTTGGCGACGATGCGTTCGGGCAGGGCCATGGCGATGTCGCCGCAGGTGACCGAGGTGAGCGTCGGCTCGACCGAGCCGCGCCGGATGCGGCTCCAGGTGCTGCGCCGGCCGCGCTTGAGGTCCCCGAAGCGCTGGAGGATGGGGTTGCCGCCGCCGATCATGGTGGCGAGGCGGCCGATGGCCTCGCCGTAGGCCTGGTTGTCCGAGACGGGGTCGGTGAGCACGACCTTGGACAGGAAGGCGAAGTTGGCGCTGTCGGATTTGGCGTCCATGTAGGCATGGCCGTTGACGCAGACGAAGTCCTGGTAGTTCTCGAGGGCCACGTAGCCGCCCTGGTTGGTGCAAAACGTGCGCGTCTGGTCGTCGTACTTGCGGGTGCGCACGAAAAAGGTCGGGTCGTAGATGACGTCGGTGAGGTCGGACAGGATCTCGTTGTGGACCTCCACGCGCACGCCGACCTCGATGCCGCGCTGGCTGTAGGGCAGGCCGTGGCGGCGGGCGAGCGCCCCCATCCACTCCGCGCCCACGCGTCCCGGGGCCAGGATCACGGCCGGGGCTGCATAGCTGCCCTTTTGTGTTGCCACGCCCGCGACGCGGCCGTCGCGCACGAGCACGTCCCTGGCCTCCTCGCCGGTGCGGATGGTCACGCCGCGTTCCTCGAGGATGCGGGACATGCCTGCGATATGGTCGGGCAGCCGGTCGCTGCCCAGGTGTTTCTGGCGGATGAGCAGCAGCTCGATGCCGCACTTGCGCGCCTCCTTGCGCAGCGCGCGCGCCCGTTCGATGTCCGTGGGATAGACCGGGCCGTCCATGCCGAGGGCGGTGAAAAGCGCCTCGGTCTCGTCAATCAGCGCCACTGCTTCGGACAGCGGCATGAACTGCGTCAGGTCGGTCTTGCCCAGGCGGGGGATGAAGTTGAGCTTGCCGTCGGAAAAGAGTCCGGCCCCGCCGATGCCGGACAGGATGTTGCAGGGCTTGCATTTGCGGCAGTCGGCCTGGCCGTGCATGGGGCAGCGGCGCTTGCCGGCGGCCTTGCCCTTTTCAAGGAGCAGGACGCGCAGCCCCTGGCGTTCGGACAGGCGGTAGGCGGCGAAAAGCCCGGCCGGGCCGCCGCCGACGATGATCACGTCGAAATCCGTTCGGGAATCGTGTGGCACGGCAGATCCTTTGGGGCGCATGCGCCCGGTGCGTAGGATGGCTCGAAGCTACACGCGGCCGGCGCTTTCTGGCAAGGCGGCCTAGTGCGGCAGGAGAAGCTGGCAGGCCCCGGGGGCGCATAGG
The DNA here is from genome assembly GCA_003525525.1 of Desulfovibrio sp. Classification (GTDB taxonomy): domain Bacteria; phylum Desulfobacterota; class Desulfovibrionia; order Desulfovibrionales; family Desulfovibrionaceae; genus Solidesulfovibrio. Next base: position 2,468 of record DQED01000040.1, on the reverse strand, counting down.
GGAGGCAGGCGGCGGCGCAGGCCACGCGGCGGCGGGGCGCGCCGCGCAACATGCCCGTTCTTTTCATTTTTGCCGGATACGCTATGATTGGGCCAAACCGCCGCTGCGGCTTCCGTCCGGCCGGGCCGGCGCAAGGGGGGAAACGGTGAACAATCGCGTGCTCTTTATCGACGACGATGAGCGGATACTGGCCGGATTTCGTCGCAACCTCCACGGCGTCTTCGAGGTGGACACGGCCGTGGGGCCCGAGGCCGGGCTGGCCAAGGTCCGGGAGAACCCGCCGTACGCCGTGGTGGTTTCGGACCTGCGCATGCCGGGCATGGACGGCATCGCGGTGCTGGCCAAGGTGCGCGAGCTGCGGCCGGATACGGTGCGGGTGATGCTCACGGGATTCGCCGAGCTGGAGGCGGCCATCAGCGCGGTCAACGAGGGCAACATCTTCCGTTTCCTGACCAAGCCCTGCGAGGCGGACTACCTCAAGGGGGCGTTGACCGCGGCCGTGGAACAGCACCGGCTGGTCATGGCCGAGCGCGAGCTGCTCGAAGGGACGCTGCGGGGCAGCCTGCGCATCCTTTCGGAAGTGCTGTCGCTGCTGCGGCCGGAGGTCTACGGCAAGGTGTCGCGCATCGCGCCCTACGTGCGGCCCCTGGCGAAGCTGTGCGGCGACCCGAACCCCTGGCAGACCGAGGCCGCGGCCATGCTGTGCCTGCTCGGCTACATCACGCTGCCGGACAACCTGATCTCGCGGGTGGAGCGCGGCCGGACGCTCGGGGCCGAGGACCAGGCCGTCTACCAGCAGCACGCCGAGGTGGCGGCGCGGCTCGTGGCCAACATCCCGCGCATGGGCGGCGTGGCCAAGGCCATCGCCTACCAGGAGAAGAATTTCGACGGCGGCGGTTTTCCCGAGGACGCCGTGCGCGGCAAGGAGATACCCCTTGGCGCGCGCATCCTGCGGGTGCTTCTGGATTTCGACCGCTTCCTCGGCGCGGGCCAGCCCAAGGCCGACGCCTACAAGCAGTTGCGCCAGGCCTCGGGCCTGTACGACCCCGACGTGCTGGCGGCGCTCGGCGAGGCGCTCGGCGAGGAAGGCAAATACGTCATCGTGCCCATGGCCCTCAAAAGCCTGCGCGACAACATGATCCTGGCCGAGGACATGTACGTTTCGCGCGGCGGGCAGCAGATCAAGGTGCTCTCCCGGGGCGCGTCGCTCTCGAGCGTCGCCCTGGAGCACATCGCCAAGCTGGCCCGTTACGAAACCCTGACCGATCCGGTCAAGGTCATCATTCCGTCCGACGTGGCGTAGCGCCGGGAACGGCGGCATGCGCGATTTTTCCGCGGGGAAGGGGAGGCGGGCTCGAAGGAGGAGGCAGGCGCCGCGCGCGGCCGTTTCCCGCGGGAACGGCCGCGCGCGGCGTCGCTTGGGACGCATCGCCTGGCGGAGAGGGCGGGACGGCGTCTGGCCTATTCGGCGGCGGCAGCGGGTTTGCGCCGGCGCTCCCACAACCGCATGTCCTTCATCTTCTTGCGGC
>DQED01000040.1:0-934 GCA_003525525.1 Desulfovibrio sp. | reverse complement strand
TAGCCGTACTTGGCCCGGTATTCCTCGGGCGTGATGCCGTGGGCGGCCAGATGCTTCTTGGTGAGCACCTTGAACGACTTGCCGCATTCCAGGCACAGCACGCTGCTTTCCTTGATGGCCTTGGCCGGGTCCACGGCCGGCGTGGCAGGCTCCGCGGGCAGGGAGTCCGCCTCTGCGGCGGCCTGGATGCCGGCGGCCACATTTTTCAACATGGACGTGATTTCTTCATCGGTCATGGTGCGCACGGAAGCCTGCGCCTTGACGATTTCCAAAGCTTCCTTGAGATAATCTTCCATTTGTCTCTCCTGGGAACGACTTTCGGTACATGTATGACAGGAATCGGATGAATGCAACTGAATTTCAAAATAAACGCAAACGTCATTTGTCCGATGCTAGTGAAGGGTTGCGGTCGCGGGCGCGTCTACGGCGTTGTCACACGGCGCTACGTCTTCACATCGCCGCGATACAACAGGGTCAGCACGGTGATGTCGTCCGCTTGTTCGGCCGCGCCGGCGAAGGCGCGCACCGCCTCCATGACGGCCGCGTCCATGATCTCGGGCGGCATGCCGCAGGTCCGGCCGAGGACTTCCCGCAGCCTGTCCGTGCCGAAAAGGCGCTGCTCGGGGTCCATGGCCTCGGTCACGCCGTCGGTGAAGGCCACGAGCCTGGCCCCGGGCGGCAGCGTGAGCCGGCTGGTCTTGTAGACCGCCTCCTCCATGATGCCGAGGAACACGCCGCGCGGCAGCGTCAGCCAGGATACGGCCCCGTCCGGGTCGATCAGGGCCGGCGGGTTGTGCCCGGCGTTGGAAAAGGCCAGCTCGCCCGTGCGGAAGTCCAGGATGGCCAGGAACATGGTGACGAAGAGCATGGACTCGTTGTCCACGCACAGTTCCTTGTTGACCTTGGACAGGATCTCGGCCGGGTCGGCTTCCTG
>DQED01000298.1 GCA_003525525.1 Desulfovibrio sp. | reverse complement strand
CCGGTGCCGCCGTCCTCGCCGTCCACGGCCAGGCCCGCGGCATAGGGGTTGCGGCAGAGGTTGTTGAGCACGGCGTTGGTCGTGGTCGTAGCCGAGATCTTGGGGTACACGGGCACGCGGAAGCCCCAGGCCATGGACATGGACTGGATCATCTTGGCCACGGACTCCTCGATGGAGTACTGGGTCTGATGGGTCGGGGGGCTGGGCAGGGACACGCCCTGGGGCACGCCGCGAATGGCGGCGATGAGCTTGTTGACCTTGTACCACATGAGCAGGCCGCCGTCGCCGGGCTTGGCTCCCTGGCCGTACTTGATCTCGATGGCGCAGGGATCTTCCTTCATGTCCGGCAGGGCCTTGATGATCTCGTCCCAGCCGAAGTAGCCCGAAGCGATCTGCAGGACCATGTACTTGAGGAAGCGCGAACGCAGCAGGCGCGGCGGGCAGCCGCCCTCGCCCGTGCACATGCGCACCGGCATGCCGAGCTCCTCGTTTAAGTACGTCACGCCCATGACGAGGCCTTCCCACATGTTGGGGGAGAGCGCGCCGAAGGACATGGAGCCGATCATGAGCGGGTAGATCTCGCGCACGGCCGGCACCCAGGCATTGTGCTCGAGGGCGGCGAGGCCTTCCTCGGGCGGCTGGATGCGGCCGAGCAGGGTGCGCAGCTCGAACTCGTGGCGGCCGGCGTCGAGCGCCGGGTCGGTGAGCATGGAGATGCGGATGAACTTGATCTGGTCGAGCAGGCTGCCCGTGTCGTTGCGCCGGCCGCCGCGCGTGCGGGCCGAGCCGCCGCGGTTGTTGTGGAACTTGAGCGTGGTGGCTTCGGGGCGCAGCCGGGGGGCGATGGCGTTGTTGGGGCAGACCATGTTGCACATGCCGCAGCCGATGCAGCGGTAGGCCGGATCGGTGCGCTGGCGGATGCCGTAATAGATCGAATAGCTGTTGGCCGGCTTTTTTTGCAGGGCGACCGTCGCCTCGACCGTGCGCTTGCGGAAGACCCCGAGCTCGATGGCGTTGACCGGACATACGGACGTGCAGCGCCCGCACAGGGTGCAGGTGTCCTTGTTCCACTCGATCTGCCAGGGGAGATCGACGACGCTTAGTGTGGACGGGGTAATGACTGCAGTTGATTGCATAAGGTGACCTCTTGGCATTCGGGGCGCACGATGACGGTGTCCAGGTGCATGGGCTGCACGTCGCTATGGGGGTCGCGGTCGGGTATGGCCGCGTCCAGGCCGCAGATTTCCGAGGAGAAGGCGAAGATGCCGTCCTTGCCGCCGACCACGCCCGGGCGCAGCTTCTTGCGGTCCTGGACCATGAACATGTCGCCGTCGGGCAGGCAGCCGATGACGCAGTTGGGACCGTCGATGATCAGCTTGCGGCAGGTCTGCTTGATGCGGGCGAGCAGGGCCCGGTCGGGATGGCCTTCCATCTCGGCGTCGGACAGCGGCGTGATGACGTGCTTGTAGTATTCGATGCCAAGTCCCAGGCGGTTGCGCGTGAAGTGCATGATGTGGGCGAAGACCTCGGAATCGGACTGGTAGCCCATGTAGCCGCGGAAGCCGCGCGAGAGCAGGTATTCCTTGATGGGAATGAACGCCGTGTTCTCGCCGTTGGTCATGGTGCACACGCCCTGAAGGAAGAAGGGGTGGCAGGCGTAGAGATTGATGGCGTAGTTGGTGTTCTGGCGGCCCTGGGCCAGGATGCGACGGGCGTAGAGTTCGGACCGGTCGAGGCCGAGGTATTCGGCCACGGTCATGGGGTCGCCGACTTCCTTGACCATGATGGTGTCCGGCCAGAAGGAGAAGACCCGGATGTCGTCAAGCTCTTCGCCGATCAGGCGCAGCGTGACGCGGATGTTCATGTAGGTCAGTTCGCGGTCGGTCTTGGAGGCGGCCTTGAGGTCCGCCGGAACCTCGTAGGCCCGGGCCATGTAGGTGCCGCGCACGGGCGTTCCGACCGGGGTCGGCGTTTGCGGGTCGAGCACCAGGGTGGCCTTGGTCACGAAGCCCCGTTCGTCCATGAAGGCGTCCAGGCGCTTGAGACCTTCGTCGGTGAAAATCCCGGAAAGGATGGGCGCGTCCTTCATGTCGCCGAAGGGGCCGCCCAGGTCATGCAGGAACAGGCCGACGCCGGAGCCGTCGTGGCCTTCCTTCATGACGTTGAGCGCCTCGATGGCGCGCATGGGGGACACGGGGTCCCGGCTGCTGAGGGCGAATAAGCGGCACATGGTCTACTCCGAATAACGGTATCTATTTGAGGGGGGTTTTTTCATAGTGACAAAATGGGGCAGCGTAAAGCAAAAAATAAAAAAAGGGGGTTCCTTACGGAAATTGTAAATTATTCCCGCAAGGAAGACGGAGAAGCAACGTCTGTTCGCACAGGATGTTTCGCCGGATTTGGCAAGATGCGTATTCTGGGAAACGTCTTATGTCCGGCGTTTTGCATGACTTTTCGAATATCGTTCTGCGCGCGCTTGCGCCGCGCCCCATGCCCAGTGTGGTGAACCCTTCGTTACCGCAGACGGCCGTATGCCGCCGCGTCGTCGGGAAGGTTTTTCCGAAATGGAAAAATAAGGCCGCCGCGCCGCACGTCAATGGCCGGACATCCGCGCGAGCGGCGTTACGGGGCGGGTGCGGCCAGGATGGCCGCGGCGGGGAAGGGCTGCGGCAGCAGGCCGAAGCGGGCGCAGACGTCGATGACGCCCTGCAGCGCCTGCGGCGCGAGGGTTTCGGGAAAGCGCGGCAGGGCGATTTTCGCGGCAAGCTCCGGGGAGAGCCTGGTGCGCGCGGCCAGGACGTCCCGGGCCTTTTGCGGGTTGGCGGCAATGAACGCCGCCGCCTTGGCCACGGCGCGGGCAAAGGCCGCCGCCTCCCTGGGATGGGCCGCGATCCAGGCCTTTTTCGCGAACCAGCCGCCGATCAGGTACGGGCTGCCGAAGGCGGCGTGGGGCGAGGGGTCGAGCACCCGCGCCGCGCCGCGCGAGACGGCGTCCGTGACGAAGGGCTCGAGGGAAAGCGCCGCGTCGGCCGCACCCTTGGCCAGGGCCGCGGCCATGTCCGGGAAGGGCACCTCGACCAGCCGGACGGCGTCCGGGGCCAGTCCCGCCTGTGCGGCCAGGGCGCGCATGGCCGCCTCGTTGATGTTGCCGAGGGTGTTGATGGCCACGGTCTTGCCGGCGAGATCCTTGACCGATTTTACCTGCGAGGCGGCGGGCACGAGCAGGGCGTGGACGTCGTTGCTTCCGGCCACGCCTTCCGCTCCGGGAGCCAGGAAGGCGAAATCGAAGCCGCGCGCATGGGCCAGGATGATGGAGACGGCGTTGGACCAGCCCACGGCCAGCTCGCCGCCTTCCACGGCCGGGGCGATGACCGCGCCGCCCTTCATGGGCATGCCGGTCACGGAAAGCCCCTCGGCCGCGAAAAAGCCTTCGGCCTCGGCCACGTAATATTGCAGGCAGTCGCCCACGGGGATGTAGCCGACCTTGAGCGGCGCCGGCGCTTGCGCACGGGCCGTGGCGGCGCAAAGAACGAGACACAGGACGCAGGCGGCGAGGCGGGACATGGGCTCTCCTTGGTTTTCGGACAGGCGGACGGGACAGCCTCCCTTATGCACCAATCGTCACGCCGTGCCAACGCCGGAGCGCCGGCGCAGACAACGACGCGGTCTGCCGGCGCATCGCGGCGGAGACGGCCTCATTGCGGGGCGTCGCCGGGGCCCGCCCAGCGCGTCAGGC
>DQED01000295.1 GCA_003525525.1 Desulfovibrio sp. | reverse complement strand
CGGTCACTTCGAACGCGCCGCCGACCCAGTAGTAGGCGTTCTGATCGTTCTTCCAGTAGCCGAGGCTGCCGGGAGTGGTCATGCCCCTGGCGCTGGCGGCGGAGACCAGGGTGTTGGCAAAGTTGTTGCCCCACTCGGCGACGTCGGTGGTGTCCTTGTAGGTGTAGTTGGCGTTGCGACCGGCCACGGAAACCATGGCCCACGGCGTGGCCTTGAAGCCCTCGAGGGTGACGGGCAGGGCCAGGAAGTAGGCGTCAAGCTCGTCGGCCCGCTGGGTGGTGTTGGTGTCGTAGGTCCGGTTGGTGTCGATGAGACGACCGAAACCGGCCAGGACGCCCAGGGTCTTGTCGATCAGCGGGGCCTTGATGGTCAGGGCCGCCATCTTGTCGTTCCACACCGGGCTGCCGTAGAACAGGCCGCTCTGGGGCAGGTTGACGTCCTGCAGGCCGGCGGTCACTTCGACGCCGTCGCAGCCGGGAACCTTGAACTGCAGATAGGCCAGATCGACCTGCACAGCGGTTTCCGGGTTGGCGGCGGTGAAGGTGCCATGGCCCCAGGTGTCTTCCACCTTGATGCCCAGACGGAACTTCACGGCTTCGTTGGCGACGAAGTCGGAACGCAGACGGAACCGTTCCCAGATCTCGAAGGTGTCTTCGGTCTTGGTGCCGGTCTTGTTCCAGCCAGTGTAGTTGCGGTTTTGAAAGAAGTTTCCGTAGACACGCGCATCACCGGTCATCTTGACCTCGGTGGCGGCATGGGCGGCGCCGATGGCGCCGAAAACCATGCCGGCCGCCAGGGCCAGTGCTCCCAAACGCATTTTCATCTCTTCCTCCGATCTCATGCGGATTGCTATGCAAACAACCACGACACGTCCGTTGCCCCGGTGGCTAATCCGGGAAGGACGTGGCTCCCATTTATGCCGAGGGCGTTAATATTGCAATAAGTTCATTGTGAAAAAATAATTTTTTTTCCTAATGAAAGTAAATGGTGTGACAAGTAGGGCAACAGTTTGAATTAATTGATTTTAATAAAAGGCAGCGCTCGCGGAAAACAAATCAGGGCCATCTGGAAAGCACGGAGTCGTGAGGCGCCGGCCGGATCGGGGGCGGTGGACTGCGGAGGGCCGGAGACGGTTCAGGCGGGCGTTTGCGCAAGCCAGAGCGCTGCGCCGAGGGCGCCGGTCATGTCCGGCTGCGCGGGCACGAGCGGGGCGAACCCCACGGCTTCGGCCACCAGGCGCACGGCGCAGGGGTTTTTCGCCACGCCGCCGACGAAGACCAGCGGCGCGCGCAGTCCCACCCGGGACAACATGGCCACGGTGCGCGACACGATGGCCTTGTGCAGCCCGAGCGCGATGTCGGCCTGCGCCACGCCCCGGGCCATGAGCGTGGTAGCCTCGGTTTCCGCGAACACCGTGCACATGGAGCTGATGGGCGGCGGATCGTTGCCGGCCAGGGCCAGGGCGGCGAAGGCGTCCACGGTCAGGCCGAAGGCCGTGGCCGTGTATTCGAGGAACTTGCCCGTGCCCGCGGCGCAGCGGTCGTTCATCTCGAAGCGGCCGACCTTGCCGCCGGGCAGGAGCGAGACGGCCTTGGTGTCCTGGCCGCCGATGTCGAGCAGCGTGGCCGCTTCGGGAAAAAGCCGCGCCGCGCCCATGGCGTGGGCCTTGATCTCGGTCACGGTGCGGGCGTGGGGATAGCGCGCCAGGGCCAGTTCCCGGCCGTAGCCGGTCACGGCCAGCCGCGCGGGCGGGCCGTCCGGGAACAGGGCGCGCACCTGCCCCAGGGGATCGAAGGTCGTGGGGGCGCGGCGCATGGAGACGACCTCCCCGCCGCGCACCACCACGGCCTCGATGGACCGGGAACCGATGTCCAGGCCCGCGACGTCCGTCACGAAAGCGTCTCCACGAAGGCTTCAACCCGTGTCTTGAGCTGGCCCGCATCCTCCATGCCGTAGTCCGTTTCGATGGCGAGGTAGGGCAGGCCCGCCGCTTCCATGGCCTTGCCGACCTTCATCGCCTCGTGGGCGTAGGGCTGGCAGAAGAGCAGGCCGTAGTGGACGACTCCGTCGGCCTTGAGCTCCCTGGCCATGGCCGCGATGTGCGTCAGGCGCTCGTCGTTTGGGGTGAAACAGGCGCAGTCGATCTTCATGTAGCGTGCGGCCAGGGCGTCGAGCATGGCCTCGAGGTCGGCGGGCGTCTCGTCGGTCAGGTCGCGGGTGTTGCGCTCGCCGATGCAGGACTCCTCGCCCACGATGACCGCGCCCGAGCTCTCGATGAGGTAGGGGAGCTTCCAGTTGGGCACGGCCATGGGACAGCCGGCCAGAAGCAGCCGGGGCGTCCCCTTGGAGGCCACGCCCTCGCCCCTGGCGATGCGCGCCTCCATCTCGTCGCACAGTTCGTTGACCTTGGCCGTGAAGCGGTCCGGGTCGTCGTAGAAGCTGATCTGGTTGACGAGCAGGGCGTCGCGGCCGGAGATGGGGGCCGGGTCCGCGGCGCGCAGTTTCGCCAGGCGCTGGAGCGCCCGGCGCTTGGCGTTGACGCGCCTGGTCGCTTCCGCCAGGGAGGCGGCGGTGACGGCGTTGCCCGTGAGCGCCTCCAGCGCGTCCTTGTAGCGCGCGAGTTCGGCCCGGAAGAGGTCCACGTCGCAGGGGCCCTTGCACTGGGGCACTTCCATGACGTGCATGTTCACGTGTGCGCCGAAGGCCTCGTAGGCCTTTTTCTTGCCGTCGCAGGTGGTCTCGCCGACCACGAGGTCGCAGGATTCGGTGTAGGGGCAAAGCCGGGCCAGCTTGAAGCCGACGAAGGACTTGATGAGGTCGCAGGTGCCGCGCGGCACGAGGGTTTCGGCCTTTTCCGTGCCGGCCTTGGCCCCGGCGCAAAGGCCCACCTGCAAGGCCCCGGCGGCCAGCGTCAGCTCCTCGGGCACGAACACGCAAAACGTGCCCACCACTTTTTTCCCGGCCGCCTTGGCGTCCTGGATTTCCTTGATGCGCAGGCCGTGCACTTCGGAGAGCACGAAGTCCAGGTACTCCGCGCCCTTGAGCCGCCCCTGCTGGGACAGGTAGATGTCGCCGTAGAACTTGCCCAGAACCGCAAGCAGGGCGTCGTGGGCCTCGATGTCCAGGTCGAGCCGTTCCCACATCGCCGCATGGGCCGCATCCGTCATGGCTTCCTCCAGGAGAAAAGGTGATCCTCCCTGATATCCGCCTCTTGTCCCGGCGTGAAATCGTTAGTTCCAATCATTTCGTCATGATAGTATTGCAATAAACTATCGCTGCCCCGCTAAAGGATTTCCCGGGGCGTCCGAAAAGGGCTGTGAGCATCACGCGACCGGCCGGAAGCCGGAACGCAAGCCGCCAGGGAGGGAGGCGCATGGCCCAGATAGTGCATCTCGACGACCATCGTCGGATGCGGGAGCCGGGACAGGGGATGGCAACGAACCTGTCGCCAAAGCGGCCGCGTCTGAGCGATCGGGATCTGTGGACCCGGGATTATCGGCAGACAGACAATATTTTATACGCGATCATGAAAATCAAGGAGATCCTCGACTACCACCTCTACTACGACGACGTGTGGCCGTACCTGCTGCTTTCGTTTCTGGAAGCCGTGCACAACACCAAGCAGGGCGACGCCAGGGAGCTGCCGGGAACCGGCGCGTCGCTCAAGGACTACGTGCTTTCGGCCGTCACGCCGGTCAACAAGCGGGATCTGTCCATGGTGCTGCTGCTGACCGACCTGATCGAAAAGTCCCCCCATTACCGGGGCAGTTCCTCGTCGTCCTGAACGACATCGCACGAGGGGCCGGGCGCGACGCGTCCGGCCCCTCGTCTTTGCGGTCACCCGCCGGTGGGGTGGGGCTGTCGCAACGGGCTAGGCACTTTTTGCATACTCCTTGCCAGCGGCGTTTCGATTTTGCTACTGCGGCAACAAGATCCCTCGGAGTCCGGGCGCAGGCCCGGCGGGAGGCGAAATGCCGCGTTTTCCATGCGCTTTCGCGGTGTTGCAGGCGGTTTTCGCGGCATTGTTCGGCGGGATCGCCCACGTTTCGGCCCAATCGCAACGGGCAATGGCCCTGCGCAAGGAACTGGGCTACGCGCCCTACGCCCCGCCCAAGGCCTTCCTGGACGGGGACTTCATCGCCGACGAGTCCCGGTCCGCCTTCCTCTTCGGGCCCGTGGCCGATTTCGCAGCCGCCCGGACCTGCCCCACGGCCTGGCGCGTCGGGGCCGGAAAGGCCGTCCCATAGGAGCCGCCATGGCCTTGCATCGTCTGGGGCCGGGCCGCGCCGAACGCACGGCGTCGTTTGCGGTGCTGGCCCTGCTCGCCGCCCTGGCCGTGTGGCTGGGGTTTGCCCAAACGCGTTTTTCCCCGGCCGTGCTCGTGGCCACGTCTCCGCCCCCCCCGCCGGCCGCGGCCGCAGGGGCAGCCGGGCGCGCCTTCGAGACCGCGGCCTTTCTCGACGCGCTTGCTGGGGCCACGCCCGCCTGGCCGGTGGAAAGCTACGACCCCGAGACGCTTTCCGACCGCATCGACGGCAAGGCCGAGCTGTACCTTGCGGCCAATTTCAAGGAAATGTCCGTGCGCGCCTTCTCCCTGTCCTCGGGCGCGCGCCTGGACGTCTCCATATATGCCCAGGCTTCGCCCCGGGACGCCTACGCGGTCTTAAGCGGCCAGCGCCGCCCCGGCGCGACGCCAAGCGACCTTTCCCCGGACGCCTACGCCACGCCGAACGCCCTCTATTTCACCAAGGGCCGCTACTACGTGGAGCTTTCCGCCGACCGCGCCGATGCGGCGATCCGGGACGCCCTGGCCGCGGTCGCCCGGGAACTCGCCGCGCGCCTGCCCGAGGAACAGCCGGCGGCCGACGCCGC
>DQED01000239.1 GCA_003525525.1 Desulfovibrio sp. | reverse complement strand
GCGTGGGCAAGACCACCACGGCCGTCAACCTCGCCGCCGCCCTGGCCATGGCCGGCAGGCGCACCCTGCTCATCGACGCCGACACCCAGGGCCAGGCCGCCTACGCCCTGGGCGTTTCGCCCCAGACCGGGCTGGCGGCATTCGTCGAAGGCCTGGCCGATGCCGACGAGGCGCTGTGCCCGGCACGGGACAACCTCTGGCTCCTGGCCGGCGGCAAGGCCCTGGCCGGACTCAAGCGCCTGATCACGCGCAAGGATTTCGGCGGCGAACGCACCCTGGCCGACGCCCTGGCCCCCCTCGACGCCCGCTTCGACGTGGCGGTCGTGGACTGTGCCCCGGGCTGGGACGCGCTGTCGGTCAACGTGCTCTTCTACGTCGGCGAGGTGCTCGTGCCCGTGGCGCTCGAGGCCATGTCGCTCCAGGGATTTTCCGAATTCCTCCAGAGCTTCGCCGCGGTCTCCCGCTACCGGCCGGAACTGACGCTCTCGCATATCGTGCCGACGTTCCTGGATAAACGCGTGCGCGGTCCGGCGGCGCTGCACGACGAACTGGCCGCGCTCTACCCCGGACGCATCTGTCCGCCCATCCGCTACAACGTGAAGCTCTCCGAGGCCCCGGCCGAGGGCAAGACCATCTTCGAATACGCCCCCCGCTCCCCCGGCGCGCGCGACTACGCCGCCCTGGCGCGCCATGTGGGGGGATAGGGAGAGGAGAAGAAGGGAGAGAAAGAGGAAGATGCCTCCGGCGGCCAGGAGGGGATAATCCCCTCCTGGACCTCCCCGACGGGGGGGCGGGTGCCGAGAGATGAAAAACGCGAAGGGTATGCCGGACGGCGTCCACGGTGAATGGAAAACGGGGAGAACGACGTCTGTGGGGGGCGAACGGTTACACCCGTGATTGCTGCCGCTTGGCGCGGCGTGAAAAAACTACTCCACGTTGTGTGGAATGGTCCCGGCCGGAGGCGTGGCGCTCAGCAACGTGCCGGCAGCCTCCTTCGCCGGTTGCGCCTTGGCCATCAATGCCTCTTGGCCGCGCAGCACCGAGGCGAGCACCGTCACGGAAAGGTTGTGCGCGGCGATACGCGGGATGGCTCCGGCCTTGGTCTTGGCCGAAACGGGCTCGTCGCCGGTATGGAACAGGTACTTGAACCCCGCCTCGCCGAGCATCCTCGTGTAGGCGTCGCTGCGCGCGCCGTAGGGATAGGCGAAATACGGCGTGTCGTGCCCGACGACTTGCCGGAACCGTTCCACGCTCTTGCGGATGTCCTCTCGGGCGAAGGCCTCGTCCCGGGCCAGGCGCGGCGAATGGCTGAAGGAGTGGTTGGCGAAGGTCACCTTGGGATAGGCCTTGAGCGCGTCGATGTCCGCCTGGGAAAGCGTGGCCGCGCAGTACGGATTGGCGACGTAGGCCATGGGCAGAAACAGGGTGAAGGGCAGGTTGCGCCGCTTGAGTTCCGGGAACGCGCGCATGACCGTGGCCCAGCCGTCGTCGATGGCGATGACCACGGATTTGTCCGGCGGATTGCGCCCTTCGTCCACGTACTTCGCCAGCTCCTCCATGGAGATGACCTTGTGTCCGGTCTGCTCGAGATAATCAAGCTGGGCCGAAAACGCGGCTACGGAGATGGACATGGAGGAACGGTCACCGAAGCGGTGATAGACAAGGATGGTCGCCGCCGAGGCGGACGCCGCCGTGAGGAGCAAAAGGCAAAAGCCGGCCAAAACGGCGGCACGAAGCCTGACGGTGCGCATTGGGCGCCCTCCGAAGCGGCGTTCGCCCGGGACGCGGCAGCGTCACCGGGCGACATGTCATGGTTTGAGCGTACCAGAAGCGGCTGCCTCACGCAAACGCGCGGCCGCCCCCATGATCGTGTTCACGTACACCTGGCTGTGATTGTAGCCGTAAAAAACCTTGCGCATGGCCTCCTCGCTCATGGGCTGCTTCCAGCCCATGGCGCGCAGAATGTTGCCGAGGCTCATGAGCGCGTCGTCCACGTTGAAAAGATCGGCCTTGCCGTCGCCGTCGCCGTCCACGGCGTATTTGAGGGCGTTGGAGGGCATGAACTGGCAGATGCCGATGGCCCCGTAGATGGAGCCCGGCATGGACAGCGGGTCGATGCCCTGGACGTCGGCGTAGCGCAAGAGCGCCTTGAGCTCGCCGTACGCCCACTCGCCCTTCTCCTTGGCCTTGCGGTCGAGCCAAGCCTGCCGCGCCGCGTCCGGCCGCTCGTAGGCGAACGCCGAAGCCGTGCGCGCCGGGTCCTCGGCGGCGACCAGGCTCGCCAGATTGACCACGGCCACCACGTCGCCGAGGTAGAGCCCCACCCGCGTTTCCACGGCTAAAAGCGCCACGAGGTATTCCTCGGGCACGCCGTAACGCTCGCGCACCCTGGCCAGGGCGTCTCGGTTTCTGGCGTAGAATTCCCGGGCCTCGGCAAGCCGCTCGGGGCTTAAGACCACGTCATGGACTTCCTGGCCGCTGAAATCGGGAAACGTGATGCCTTCCGGGGCGTGCTGGGGCCGCTTGTCGAGTTCCGCGAGCAACGCCTCGCTGGCCACGGGATTGGGGGCCAGGCCCACGGCGGTCTGGTAGGACTTGATCGCCCATTTGGTCATGCGGTCGAGGCGGCCGTCCACCGGGCCGGGATACCAGCCGAGCGCGGCCAGGCGCTGCTGCGTGTCCGCGACCAGGCGCAGGCCGTACTTGCGCATGTAAAGGGCCGTCAGCTTGTCGGACATGGCCTTCTGGCTGAAGACCATTTCGGCGCGGGAAAAAAGCCGCCGCAGCTTGCCCTCGGGAAAGCCGTCGGCCACCAGCCGCGCCACGACCGGTTCGAAGGCCGGGTCCACGGTGGAGGCGGCCACGACCGCGCCCACGCCCACGGCCACCATCGCCGCGACCAGGGCGTAGCCGCACCAGCGAAGCGCCCGCCTGGGGCGCCGAATCATGCTCATTGTCGCACCACGGCCGGCTTTCCGGCAAACGCCGGCGCGATCCGGGACAGGATCGCGACCACGACGAGGGAAAACGCCAGCCTCCCGACGAATGTGCCCCACAGACTCGCGCCGATCAAGTACATTAAGAGCGTGTCCTCGATCAGCGCATGGGACAGGCTCATGAGGCTTATGGCCGAAAAGACGTCGCGCCTGTCCACCTTGCCCTGCTGGATGTCGAGCAGGATCAGGCCCGAGCCGTAGGCCAGGCCCATGACCAGCCCGATGACGGTGATGGTCGCGGCCGCGCGGCCGATGCCCATGAGGCGCAGAAAAGGCAGCAAGGCGGTCTCGAACAGCCGCGTCACGCCGAGTTTGTCCAGAAAGCGCATGAGCCCGACCAGGGAGGCGATGACGAGGTAGATCATGCCGAGGTTTTTCACTTCCCCGAAGGCCCAGGCCGCAAGCCCCTCCTCGCCCTGGGACGGGGCGAAGAGCAGCGGCGCGGGCGCGGCGAGCAAGCCGAACCCCGAGAAAACGGCGTTGAGCAGCATGCCGCAGGCCAGCGCGCCGGAAAGGCGCAGCGCCGCCTGGCCCCAGAAGCCCACGCCGCATTTTTTCGCGATGGCCCCTTCGACGAAGATGTTGTGGGCAATGAGCATCATCGTGGCGACGACCGTGGCCTGGGCCATGGACAGCGGCGGCATGGACGGCACGAGGGCGGCGTGCACGGCCAGGGCGGCGTAGAGATTGTTGGCGATGGCCGTGGCCCATGTCAGGCCGCATTCCGGCGGCAGGCCGACCAGGCCCATCAGCGGCGCGAGCGGCTTGGCCAGATAGACGATCCAGCCGAGCTCCTTGAGGATTTTGACGCCGATCAGGATCGGCACCATGACCTTGAACAGGTCCAGGCAGATTTTGGCGGCATCGATGGCCACGGCGCGCGCGGCGCGCGGCAGGCTGGCGAGGGAAAGGCTCATGTGGCGGAGGCCTGTGCGGTCGGTCAGGGCACGACCTTGCCGGCGCGACTCATGGTCATGTAGCCGGTGAAGGCGGCGTCGCTCATGATGCCCGAGCCGACGTAGACGGCGCGCCAGTCTTCCGGGGAAAGGCTGGCGGCTTCCATGGCCGAGAGGAGCTGGATGTCGTAGACCATGATCGTGAGGTATTGCCGGGCCGGATCGTTGCCGGCCTTGGCCAGGGCCAGCGCGGCGTCGGTGGTGGCGGCGGCGGAATGCTCGCCGCTCCAGGAGGCGACGTACACGCGCCGGGCGTAGGCCTGGTATTCTTCCGGGGCCAGCGGTTTGGCCTGGGAGGCTTTGGCCTTGGTCACGGCGTCTCGGACGTGGGCCACGTTGTCCGCGGTCAGGGGCATGGCCGCGGGCGCACTCCGGGACGTTTGGGGCTTGGCGGCGAACATGCCGCAGCCGCCGAGCAGAAGGGTCATGACCAGCAGTGCCGACGCCGTTTTGAGCGCCATTTTTCGCCTCCGGGTTCTCACGCCCGGCGCAAGCCCCGGGCAGGGGGCGACACAATCATGTTCCGCCGGTTTTGTCCATGGCGGCGGGGCGTTTGGCCCCGCCGCGGGAGGGACGTTATTTGCCCATGGCGTCGAAGGCGCTCAGGACGTGCGAGGAATAGACGAAGGCCGCGCCGGCGTTGAGGGCGACGGCCACGCCCAGGGCTTCGAGCAGTTCCTCGCGCGTTGCGCCGGCTTCGAGCGCGCCCTTGGCGTGCACGGCGATGCAGGTGTCGCAGCGCGTGGTCGCGGCCACGGCCAGGGCGATCAGTTCCCGCGTCTTGGCGTCGAGCGCGCCATGGACCGCGCCGGCCTTGTCGAGCGTGTGTATGGCTTCCATGATTTTGGGATTGCCTTTGGCCAGCGCGCCGAAATCCTGCATGGCGTCGCCAAGCAGTCCCTTCCAATCGGTACTCATATGAGCCGTCCTCCTTGGGTGGCCGCAAGTCGCGGCCGCGTTGACGGGAACGCGGACCCCATCCGCTCCCGAATTCGCCTTGCTCGCCCAAACCGGGCGCGAGGTCAAGGAGGGGGCGGCGTCAACGGATTCCGGCGCGGGCCAGAACTTTGGCCACATAGTCGCGGGTTTCGGGGATATCGGGGATGGGGCCGCGTTTGGGCACGCGGCCGGGGCCGGCGTTGTAGGCGGCCAGGGCGAGGCGCACGTCGCCGTAGGCGTCGAGCAGCGCGCGCATGTAGCGTATGCCGGCTTCGAGGTTGGTCGCGCCGTCGAAGGCGTCCGCGAGCCCCAGGTCCTTTCCCGTGCCGGGCATGATCTGCATGAGTCCGGCCGCGCCCTTGGGCGAGACGGCTTTGGTTTCGAAGCCGGATTCCACTTCGACCATGGCCCGCACGAGGTTGGGGTCCATGCCGTGGCGGCGGCAGTAGTAACGGATGAACGGCACGACCTTGTTCGCGTCCGTGCCGGCGGGCAGGCGCATGTAATCGAAGGGCTGGTAGTTGTCGTCGAGCTTCCTGTTGCTTAAGTAAATGCGCCCCTTGGCGTCGCGGAACTGGTAGATGGTGTCCGCCTGCGCGGGCGGCGCGGCGAGCGTTGCGGCGAGCAGGAGGCAGGGAATCAGGCGGCGCATGGAGCCAGTGTGCTTCGCGTGCGCGGAATTTGCAACCGCGCCGCTACTCCCGGAAGCGCAGCGCGAAATCGTGTATGGCCACATCCTGGCTTATCCCTTCGCTGGCGGCTTCGGTGAAGCCGAAACGCACGGCGGCGAGCCCGGCGTGGTCCGTCGCCGTGAGCGACACGGTGGAGACGACCAAGGGCGTCTCGGCGACGTAGTCCATGCTCACGTCGTTTTTCCCGTTTCCTGCCGGATCGATCCACACTTTGAGAGTGTAGACGTTTCCCCCTCGATGCAGTTCCAGGCGCAGCCCGTGGTCTTCGCCGTCCTCGAGCCATTGCGGCTGGCCGTGGGCCACGGCCTTTTCCGCATAGCCGGCCGCTGACGGCAAGGGGTTTTGCGGCGTGGAGCCGTAGCCGTGGGCGTTGTCGTCATAGGCGTTTGCCGGGTCGCCCCAATAGATGACGGCGACGTGGTTGGCGTTGCTGCCGTCGCGGCGGGAGTTGGCGCTTTCGGGGACGCCGCGTCCGCGATTGGGGTACGTGTCGATTTCCACGGCCATTTTCGGGGGAACGATGCCTTTGCCGCTCGGCCCGGGGCCGGCGTAGCCCAGGTATTCGCCCCTACCGCCCGAGGCCGGGCCTCCGGCGGCGGTTGCGGGATCGTTTGCGGCCGTGGCGATGGTGAAGGTGAAGCCGTCGCCGTAGGCTTTGGATTGCGCGTCGTCGTCGTAGCCGGAAAACGCGAAACGGAAATAGGCGCGCAGCCCGGTACCGAGCGCGCAAATGCCCGCGTTGCAAAAGCCTTTCGTGCCCGTGTACCAGACCGCGCCCGTGGTTTTGGATTCGCCGCAGCCCAGGCGCACCCACCCGCCGGCGTAGCGGGACACGTTTTGCGTCCACAGGCTGGCCCATGCGCTGGCGGAGAGCGTTGCGGGAGCTGTGGCGTCGGCGTTTGTGCCGTAGACCTGGCCTGCGCCGGCGCTGTTTCCGGTCTGGCCGACGACGGGGGTCTTGAAGTGGTCGATGTCGTCTTTGAAGGTGATGGCGACGCCGGAGCCGCCGCGTGTCGCGGTGATGGTGCTGCGTGTTTCGCCGGCGGTTCCGGGGCGCACGACGCCTGTGCTGGTGACGGCGAACGCGCCCATTGCGTCGGGACCGGACTGGGAAAGCAGTATTGCGTCCGCGCCTATGAAGAAGGAGCCGACACTGTCCGGTTTCCAGAGGTTGAGCCCGGAGAGGGCGAGGTAGCGGGCGCGGAGTGCGTCAGCGCTGGTGACGGAGGTCTGGCTGGTTGTAGAGGTGAGGGTCGCCATGGCGGCGGCGATTGCGGAGAGGGTGGTCAGTGCGAGGATGGCGTAGAGCAGTGAAGAGCCGGCGGCTGAGGCGTCGCAGGAGGAGGAGAAAATTTTCCATACAGCGTCTCGGGCAGAATGCATGACAGCCACTCGCCGGAAGCGGGATTAAGCTTACGGCGGGTGCAGCAACACGAGGAACGCCGTTCTTCTTTAATATCTGATTTCACCTTTGAATCAACCGCATTGTTAATATTCTATTAACCTATACAAACAAACACAACGAGATCAGTTAGGACTACCGGAATACCCTGATTGAATATAAGTAACAACAAAGCCCTGGTCGACGTTTACCGGTCCGTTTATTGAAGCGTAGGAACCTATCAACCGAGCGTTTTGCGAAAACTTTATGTCCTTGTTTGCCAAAATGCTGCCAAACCATTGCCCTCCCTGGTCAAGTGTAAACGAATTGTTTGTTTCAAGATATACTTTCGCAGACAACTTTGCATCAACAGTCTTGTCAAGCATTGGGACACAGCTGCTCCCCCCTGGGACAATAATATAAACAGCAAAATTCTGAGACAGCTTTATACTGTCTGATATATAGATATTGATATTCCCGCCGCTAGATAAATCAAGACAAATTGAACACCCTTGATCGAATTGCAAACTATTAATATAATAATTCCCCTGCGACAACTTCACTAGCGAGGTATTTTGATCGTACTTTATCGGGCCATAATTACCAGGAGGCAGGGGCGATACTGCAGGAGAAGAACCAGGTGGCGTTGCTGGTAAATTCTTAGTCAACGTCGGAGTAGTGACACTATAATCACATTGATTTTTAATGACGTAGCCAGCCGGTAGTAAATCAGTTTTTGCAGAGCATCCTGAGACAGTTTTTGTTGAAGTTTTATAAATAGTCCCGCTAATCGTCACACCCTGATCACAGCTAACATTTCCAAACGTATAGACATCTCCAATAATTGTAGTGTTTTGAGAAAACTTTATATCATTTTTTGAATTCAGTTCTCCTTTAACATAAACGCCCTGATCGCAAGTAATCCCTCCAGTTACTGCATATACAGTCCCAGTAATTCTGTTGTTCTGTGAAAATTTTATATCATTCGTCGCTGTAATCCTTCCAGCATAGACAACGCCCTGATCAAATGTCAAATTACCATCCGCACAAATTGTATTATTCAACCCTTTAAAATTAGCATTCTGGCTTATTTTGACATTTCCGTCTCCGACGATATCAATATCGTCATTAAATGTTACCCCTTGGTCCAGCGTCACTCCAGTTTTCCCATAGATACTAGTATCATTATTTATTATTGCATTTTGACTAACTTTCAGCTCTCCACCGTAATTGCTCAACACATTTTTTGACCAAGCAGGGCTATTCTGCTGCCCTCCATTTGTTGTATAATTTTGAACTAAACTATTTCCCTTTCCACCTCCATAAAGAATATAGCCATACGGCGCATCTCCAGCAGGGTTTTTTACAGACCCCACCAACTTGGCAATTTGGTAAGAGCCGTTGGAACCATTATATTTAATATTTCCTAGTCTATACGAAAAAAAATCACTTTGGTCCAAATTGTATGCGACATCACCAGTATCGCCTAAAGAATTAACAAATGCGGCAAAATTCATACCGTTCAACTGAGATGCTTGCTGCATGCCCAAAATATAATTTAAACCGGCATTTGCATTATAGTATGCACGCATTCCAGCTTCCTGCTCTAACTTTGACTGCAAAGCAGTCGGGCTCATAAGTGCCACGGTTGCACCGAGAACACTCAATAGCACCAAAGTTCCGATTGCCCATAGCAAAGTTGAACCGCTTGCCTTTCTCGAAAAAGCGAGCCATAGCGCTTCTATCACTCGACGGCAATACACGGCATTCATACCAACACCTATTTCACCTTGTTCACTACCACACGTGTCGTATAATTTTGCGACAACCCTTGGCTTGAATCATCTCCAACCATTACATAATTAAACCCAACAATTTGAGTCGAGCCGCTGATAGAACTACCGCCTACAGCATCGTACGCAGCATAGTAGTTAAATGTCAAAGATCCAGGCAAAACCCCATCCGTCAAAATATATGTACCGCCATCAGTACTATACGTAATCTGATTCCCTAACTGCTGAATTGTCACTTGCGACGTATTCGCCAATGTCATGTTATAGGTCAAAGAATGATCCGTCCCTGTAGCCTCATTGGGCTTCAAGTAGGTGAAATCGAGCGTCATGCGCTGCATGGCATTCTGCGCTTTCTGCACCGCGGCATCGGAATTGCGCGCAAGGACATAGCCGCGAATCACATTCGAGAACATACGCGTACTGAAAAGAACAAGAATACCAAGCAATACGCAAACGAGAATAACTTCGAGAAGTGTAAATCCCGCACTCACTTTGCGTAATACTGCTCTATATCGCCGCATTTCAATGCCCGCTGCAAGAATTATTCGACGAATTGAACAAATACGTCAAGCTGACGCCGGAAGTACTGCTCGGCTTGATCGTCACCAACAAAAATTGATTCGTCCCCGAAGTGGCGACAAAATTTCCACTTATCGGGCAGACAAACTCTTTTTGCGATATGATATAATTCCCGCCGCCGCCTGTTCCATATTTTGATGCGACGGTATCCGTCGCACCCAGAGCTGCATTGAACCCGACAAGGTTCGTCGGATAGGTCTTCGTCTTATCCGCGATCATGTTTTCCAGAACGAGCTGCAAACTGGCGTCCGTCTGCAACTGTTTGACCGGAATGTCCGTCCGCGTCATGCCGCGGTTGAACGTCGTCACCGCGACAAGACAGACAATCGCGAAAATGACGAAAGTCATGATCACTTCAAGCAGCGTGAAACCTTGCGCGGCGTGTCGGCGCGTCATGGGACGAACCCCGTGTAGGGCGTGATGGTGACGTTGGCGGAACCGCCGGACTCCGAAACCGTGATGTACTGGTAAGCGGTTTGGGGAGCGGCCCAACCGCCGGGTGTCGTGATCGTGGTTTTGACCGGCTGGCCGCGCCAATCGAAAATGATGGGCGATGTGCCGCTTAGGCTCACGCCGGACGCCAGCGTGTGCGTGTTGCTGCCCTGCCCGGGAATGGCATGGCCCGACTGGCTGGGATTGTTGGAAAAAAGCGCATAGCCCGAAGCGTTGAACGAAACACCCCAGGTGTAGACGTCGGCCATGGCCCGGGACTGGGCGTAGCGCAGAACCGAACGCAGGCCGTCAGCCTCGGCAATGGCGCGCGAGCCGGTCTTGCCGTATTTCACGACCGCAGCAACGGCAAGAATGCCGACCAACAGCAGGACCGCCACCCCCTCAAGGGCGCTGAAACCCGCTGCGCCTTTATGTCCGCCAGATTGCATCATGCCGCTTCCACCCCTAGCCTGAAGCGTACACCAAGACGCAGCCCCCGTGAAGCCCGCCGACGCCGCCCCTCAGTCCGGCACCTCTTGCATCATGCCCAAAAGCGACGCGATCTCCTTGGACTTCTCCGCATCCTTGTCCGATGCCTTGGCCTGCGCCATGGTCAACAGCAGTTTTCCTTCCCGCGTCTTGCCCGAAGCCACGGCCGCCATGCCCATGTCGTAGACGTCCGAAAACGTGGCGGTCGGAGCCATGGGGTTGATCAGCGACGACAACGTGTCGTACGCCTTGTCGAATTCCTTGAGCCGCGCATACGTCGCATACAGATTGCGCACCACCAGGGCCCGCTCCCCGGGCATGGCACGCGCGAGCGCCTCCTTGTTGCGCGCAAGGGCGTCGGCATACCGCTCTTCCTTGAACGCAGCGAGTCCGGCCAGAGCATAGCCCATGTAGCGGTCGGGAAAGACCTCCATAAGCCGCGCGGCGACCTGCGCGGCCTGCGCCGTCTCCCCCTTGGCGAGCAGAATCTTCGCAACCACGGTGCCGACGAGCAACCCGTCCGGCGACACGTTCTGCATACGTTGGCACTCGGCAAGCATCGCCTCGCGTTTTTCCGCGGTCATTTCCTCGTAGTTCTCGGTCACGCATGTAAAGGGATTGAGCGCCTGCAACTTGAACCGCGCCACCAGTTCGGGATATTGGTCGGCATCGGCGTACAGCACCAGCGCATCATCGAAAAAGACCGGTTCGAAATGCCCTATTCCTTCAAGCTGCTTGCCGAAATCCTTGTCCCGGATGTCCACGGCCAAAAATCCGGTCTTGTACGTTGCGACCGTGCGACGCAGCAACTCCTTGTCCCCAAATCCGGCAATCCCCGTGAACAGATCGAAGCTCGAAAAAAGCATCGTCTGCATATCCATGAATATCTTGTACTTGGGATAGAGCCGCCACTCCAGGTAGCCCCCGGGATTGGGCACGTTGAAGATTCTGCCGCCCGGCCCCTCCTTCATGAGGAAATCGCACACCCCCACGGGCAACCGCGCCAGATCGACGGGAAAGCGCCGCCTGTGCCCCAGAAAATCCGACAGGCACCAGGCCGAGGCGGTCACCACGACCAAGCTCGCGGCAAGCGCTGCCCTCCAGGAAACGGCGCGCGGCCGCTTTTCGGCCAGAAGCGCCACCGCATCACCAGCCAACGGCAGGCAAAGCAGGATAAACTCATACGTAAAGCGACGCGACTGGGGCAAAAGAAAAAGCCCCCCGGCAAAAAGAATGATGCGGCTGACGCGCAACCGCCGCATCCAGCCCAATGCCGCCATCGCGCCGACAAGAAACACCACCAGAACATTGCCCGAAGTCTCGACGAAATTCCCTCCCATATTGAAAGCAAAGAGGAAAAACGTCCCGATTTCCCTGGGCATAAGCTCGCTGACCACCCGTTCGTGAAAGAGCGGCGGCGAAAAAGGCTTTGCAAGCAGCGAAAACCCGGCCGGCGTGGCCAAAATGGCATAGAGCGACAAGATGAGCGGCCACCGCAGCAACCGCGCGACTTCCGGCACCGGCCGTCGCAGCAGTTTCGGCAAGAAAAATTCCGCAAGATACGCGCCGCCGACCAGCAGAAGAACGGGATATTCCACCCCATGCACGTTCGTCCAGACCAACGCCAAGACCGGCAACGCCCAGCGCCATTGCGGACGCCTGTCCACAATAAAATGAAACACAACAATAAAAAGATAGGTAACGATATGCGGTCGCAAGATCAGGTCACGCGGCACGATGGCAAGCGCATAAATGCAAGAAAGCGTCAAAACAAAGACATAAACACCATTGTCTTTGCTCTCGTCCGCGCGACGCAAATACGAAAAAACCATCCAGACGGTGACCAAATAAAGTGCACTGCGAAAAACGACCAGTGCCGCAAAGCCTCCCAGACGGTATACGGACTCGAGAACCACCTGAAAAAGCCAATAGTAATCGACCCATCCACCAGAATTTTGCTGCAGATAGGAAAAAAAAGGCGCATCAGGCAAGGCGTGATGATTGAGGATATAGGAGCCCCCCAGCAAATGATACCATAGGTCGAAATCCAGAGCGACGACAGGAAAACGCAATACAAGAAAAGCCAATGCCGCAAGCAGCGCCACAACAGGCCATATGCGCCATTCGCGCCACAGGGGACGAGAGGAAGTCATGCGGTCTCCGGCAAAAAGAATGCTTCCCAACCCCGATCGAACATCCGGGCAGAGCGTAAGGCATACAGAAAAAACATCGCCGGGCTGTTGCGCACGGCGTTACGAACCAGACTGGGGACTGAACCAGTTGGCGTTGGCGGACTGGCCTTCCACGGTAGCACGAACTGCGATATCCTCATCGGAGAGATGACCAGAACATGAAAGACTGACATCTTGTCCGCTATTAGACAGGGAAACCATGTCGCAGACGTCTTGAGAGGATACAGCAAGAGGATTACCTGTAATGATTCGCCTGGAGTACTCCAGCGTCAATTGAGATTGCGCTGAAGCGACGAGACCTGTCGCCACTCTTCGGCGTGAGTCATCGAGCAAAACGGAGTAGCGAACAAGAGCGGCAGTTGCGAAGATGGCTAGAGTTAATATAACAGCAACAAGCTCAATCAGCGTAAACCCAAAATCGGGTCGATCCATCGGACCTTTCATTACCGACGCACCAATGAGATGGTCGCAAAGGCAAAAATACTTAGACTAGCTAGAAGCATACCTTAGCGACCATCCCTCACTCCATTTTACTCTTATTAATTAGTAGACTCTGGATTATTCCAGTTAGCAGTATTACTCACACCATCGACCGTACCCTTGATAACAACCTTTCCAGTTATAGATCCAGTGCAGTTAAGGCTTGCATTGCCACTGACCGAAACTTTATCACATTCAGTTTGCGGATTCGAAAAAGTGTAGGAGGAATTCATCTTATTGTTTGCATAGCCAAGACTCAATTGAGATTGTCCAGCGGCAATGATACCCTTTATCGCTTGCTGCCGGGCGTCGTCTTGCAAGTTGAAGTACCTGGGCACGGCCACCACGGCCAGGATGCCGAGGATGACCAGCACGGCGATGATTTCGATCAGCGTGAAGCCCTGCTGCCCCTGGGCGTCGAGTTTCGACTTAACCATGTTTCTTTCTCCTCCGATAAGGGTTTGCCGCCCCCTGGCGACCTTTATTGTTAAGCAGGAACCATGCCGCAAGACGCATAGCAAGGTTATCCCATACGGCACAACCCTCTTGCGGCCTTTGTTCACCGCCTGCACTGCCCGTATACTCCAAAATCTGTTGCTTGTGGCATCAAATTTTGGAGATCAGCCTATTCCCCGCCTGCTCCCTTAAAAAGTGCCGGATCGATGCCGAGCTTTTTCACCCGGTGCCACAGGCTGCGCTCCTTGATGCCGAGCAGCACCGCCGCCCGCGCCTGTACCCCGTCCGTGCGCGAAAGCGCCGCTTCGATCAGCGCCCTTTCATACCCCGCCACACGGGAGTCGAGGTCGCTCCCCTGCCCGGACGCGCAAGCCTCCCGGCCCGCGTCCGCCGGGAATCCCCGCAAATGCGCAGGCTCGATGGGACCGTCGCCGGCCAAAACCACGGCCCGCTCCATGGCGTTTTTGAGCTCGCGCACGTTTCCCGGCCAGTCGTAGGCGAGCAACCGTTGCAGCGCCGCCACGGACAGCGTGGCACCGGGCCGCAGGGCGTCGAGAAACCTGTCCGCCAAAAGCGCGATGTCCTCGCGGCGTTCCCGCAATGAGGGGAGCCGCAACGGAAACACGTTGAGCCGGTGATACAGGTCTTCACGGAAACGCCCTGCAGCGACCATGGCCGGCAGGTCGCGGTGCGTGGCGGCGATCAGGCGCACGTCCACGGACACGCCCCGCCCCTCGCCGCCGAGGCGCTCCACCTGCCGCGATTCGATGACGCGCAGGATCTTGGCCTGGGTTTCGAGCGGCATGTCGCCGATCTCGTCGAGCAGCAGCGTGCCGCCGTGCGCCTGCTCGAACCGGCCGCGCTTTTTCGCATGCGCCCCGGTGAACGCGCCCTTTTCATGCCCGAAAAGCTCGCTCTCCAGGAGCCCCTCCGGGATGGCGGCGCAGTTGACGGCTATGAATGGCCCTTTGCAACGGGCGCTTTTGGCATGCACGGCCCGGGCCGCGAGCTCCTTGCCCGTGCCCGATTCCCCAAGGACCAGCACCGTGGCATCCGTGGCCGCCACCTTGAGGATATGGGAAAACACGCCCCGCATGACCCGGCTTTCGCCCACCATGTCCGGGAACTGCGCCCGTGCGTCGAGCTTGCCGAGCACCTCGGCCATCTGATCGGCCACAAGACCCAGCCGGTCGAATTCGCCCAACGGAGGCGGCGCTGCGGGTTTCACCGCAGCGGGCAACCCCGACGGCGTTGCGGAAAGGAAACGGCGGATGGGACGCAGGGCCAACAGCACGAACACCGCCGCCACGGCGGCGACGGCCAACCCGGCGACAATGGCGGGCACGAGCATGCCCCGCGTCGGAAAGGTCGCGGGAAAATAACGGGGGAGCAAATCGGCGCTCAGTACGGCAAGCGTGGCCACCCCGCCCAGGATGACGGGAACGAGCACCGCCAGACTCGGATCGAATCGTCGCCGCATGCCGCCTCGCAGCCAGTCGCTTCGCACCGTGCCCACCGGGGCCAATCCATCACTTTCCGTCGCCGCTGGCGGCGTCCGGTTCCGCGCTTTCTCCAAAGGCGACGCTCCGTGTACCCGCTGCGTCAATGGTGCAGCGCCACTTGCGACATGTCCCACATGGGCAGGAAAATGGCCAGAGCGAAAAAACCCACCACGCCGGCGAGGCCGACGATGAGGATCGGCCCCAGGGCGTCGGAGAGACGCTTGACCGCGTAGCTCACTTCGGCGTCGTAGTGTTCGCTTATGGCCGAAAGCATCTCGTCGAGATTGCCCGACTCCTCGCCAACGGCCACCATGGTCACGACCATGGGTGTGAAGTACTTGGCCCGTGCCAGCGGCCCAGCCAGCCCCTGGCCGGTGCGGATGAGGTCCTGGATACGCCGGAATTCCCTGGCGATGGCCGCGTTGCCGATGGTGCCGACGAGGATGTCGATGGTGGTCAGCACCGGCACGCCGCTGGCCTGCAAAATGGAAAAGATCGAGGCGAAGCGCGACATGGCCGCCTTGCGAAACAGCATGCCGATGATGGGAATGTGCAGGAAAAAGGCGTCGCGGGCGACCTTGCCACCTTCGGTCTTGAACCAGAAATACAGCGCGGTCGTCACGGCGGCGAGACCGCCGAGCAACAGGTACCAATACTCCTTGATGGCGACGTTGAGCGCGATCGCCACCCGGGTGGGCCAGGGGAGCGCCACGTGGGCGCTGGCGA
This sequence comes from Desulfovibrio sp., assembly GCA_003525525.1. Classification (GTDB taxonomy): domain Bacteria; phylum Desulfobacterota; class Desulfovibrionia; order Desulfovibrionales; family Desulfovibrionaceae; genus Solidesulfovibrio. Next base: position 2,410 of record DQED01000239.1, on the reverse strand, counting down.
AAATCTGGGCGAACACCGGGATCACGAAGGTGAGCAGCACGAAGAAGGCGATGGCCAGGGCGACGACCACGGTGAGGGGGTATTGCAGGGCCGACCTGATGTCCGAGCGCACCTGGTTTTCGTGGGAAATGATGTAGATGAGACGGTCGAGCACCTCGGGCAGCGCGCCGGCCGTTTCGCCCGCGCGCACCATGCTGACGTAGAGATCGGAAAAGACGCGTTTGTGCTTGGCCAGGGCGTCGGAAATGGTGGAGCCCTTCTTCACGTCGTCGGTCATCTGCGTGCAGACATGGCGCAGCAGGGTGTTTTCGGTCTGCTGCTCCAGCACGCGCAGGATTTCCAGCATGGACAGGCCCGCGCCGAGCATGGTGCGGAACTGCTTGGTGAAAAGGATCAGTTCCTGGGCCTTGACCCGGGAAAGGAACAGGATCGGCGCGGAACCGCCCCCGCCGCCGGCCGCCCCGCCGCCGCGCTGAACCGAAACCGGGATGTAGCCCATGGCGGCCAGGCGGTTCTTCGCCGCCTCGGGGCCGTCGGCCTCGAGCGTCCCGGTGACGGTGTTGCCGGCCTCGTTGATGGCCTGGTAGCTGAATTGCGGCACGAACGCTCCTTTCCGGGCGGGGGCTTACAGCATGACCGCCGAGGAAGCCTCCTCGAAGGTGGTCTTGCCTTCGAGGATCTTGAGGCGCGCGTCGTCCTCCAGGAGCTTGAGCCGTCCCGTATCCGCGGCGAAGCGGCTGATCTCCCGCGAGGTGGCCCGCTTGTTGATCATCTCCTGGATGTCCTCGTCGATGACCAGGATTTCGTAAAGCCCGACGCGGCCCTTGAACCCCGAGTCGCCGCAGAGGTAGCAGCCCCGGCCGCGCATGAACGTGGCCCCCTGCGCGCCTTCGAGGTTCCAGAAACGCAGCACCTCGGGCTTTGGCGTATAGGGTTCGGCGCAATTGGGGCAGATGCGGCGCACCAGGCGCTGGGCGATGGAGACGTTGAGCACCGAGGACACGAGGAAGGGTTCGATGCCCATGTCCGTCAGGCGCATGACCGCGCCGGCGGCGTCGTTGGTGTGTACGGTGGAGAGCACCTTGTGGCCGGTGAGCGCCGCCTGCACGGCGATGGCCGCGGTTTCGGGGTCGCGGATCTCGCCCACGAGGACCACGTCCGGGTCCTGGCGCAGGGTGGAGCGCAGGGCGCTGGCGAACGTCATGCCGGCGCGGCGGTTGAGCTGCACCTGGCGCACGCCCTCCATGCGGTATTCGACCGGATCCTCCAGGGTGATGACGTTGATGTCGGGCCGGCTGATCTCGCGCAAGAGCGCAAAAAGCGTGGTCGATTTGCCCGAGCCCGTGGGCCCCGTGGCCAGGAACATGCCGTAGGGCTTGTCCACCACCAGGCGGATCTTGGCCAGGTCCTCGGCGGACAGGCCGAGGTCGGACAGCAGCATGCCGCCGGCGCTCATGTCGAGCAGGCGCAGGACGAGGTTTTCGCCGTGGATGGTGGGCATGGTCGAGACGCGGATGTTGATCTCGCGCTTGTCGATGGCCACGGTGAAACGGCCGTCCTGGGGCACGCGGCTGATGGCGATGTCGAGGTTGGCAAGGATTTTTATGCGCGAGACGATGGGCAGGATCATGGGCTTGGGCGGCGAAGGCACGGCCTTGAGCTTGCCGTCGATGCGCATGCGGATCTGCACCTGGTCGCGTTCGGGGCTGATGTGCACGTCGCTGGCCCCCTCGCGCACGGCCTGGGAGAGCAGCGAATTGACGAAACGCACCACCGGCGCTTCGCCGGCCATGTCCTCGAGCGAACTGACCTGCACGTCGCCGGAGCGGTCCTCGGTCTTGACGCCGTCGTCGCGCATGTCCTCGATGCTGTCGAGGACGCCCTCGATGCCGAGCCCCATGCCGTAGATGGCGCTGGTGAGGTAGCCAAGCTCGCGCTCGGTGCAGATGACCGGCTCCACTTCGCAGTTCTTGTAGATCTCGATATCTTCGATGGCGCTGATGTCCAGCGGATCGGGCATGGCCACGCGGATGAGGTTCCCGGTCTTGGACAGCGGCACGAGCTTGGAGCGCAGCGCCATTTCCGCCGGGATGACGGCCGCCAGGTTGCTGTCCACCGGGAAGCGGTCCGGGGTGTACTTGGCCAGCCCCATCTGGCGGCTGATCAGGTCGACGATGTCGGATTCCTTGACGGTCCCTTCGCGCACGAGCTGCTGGCCGAGCCGCAGGCCGCCGCGCTTGCCCGCGGCCAGGGCCTGGCGCAGCTTGTCCTCGCTGACGAGTCCGGCGGCGACGAGCATCTCGCCGAGGCGCAGGCGTTTTCTGGGCTCCATGGGCGATTCCCGGTCCTTTCGCGGCTACTCGCCGGCGGGCAGTGCACCCGCGCCAAGGGCGGCGCGCGGCGCGACGTG
>DQED01000115.1:4209-4364 GCA_003525525.1 Desulfovibrio sp. | reverse complement strand
TACACGGTGGAATTCGGCGGCATTCCCTGCGCCGTGGCCGATGCCGACGGCGCGGCCGACCGGCCCTTTTGCGCGGCCGATCCTGCCGTGGTTCCGGCCTGGGAGGCGCGGGCCAGGGAGGCCATGGCCTCGGGCGACAGCCTGGGCGGCATCGT
>DQED01000115.1:0-4190 GCA_003525525.1 Desulfovibrio sp. | reverse complement strand
GGCGAGCCGGTCTTCGACAAGCTCGACGCCAGGCTCGCCTACGCGCTCATGGGCGTGGGCGCGGTCAAGGGCGTGGAGATCGGCAACGGCTTCGCCGCGGCGCGCCTGACCGGCTCGGCCAACAACGATCCCATCGTCACGCCGCCCGAGTCCAACAACGCCGGCGGCATCCTGGGCGGCATCTCCAACGGCCAGCCCGTGATCGCACGCGCGGCGGTAAAACCCATTCCTTCCATCGCCGTGCCCCAGCGCACCTCGGACGTGGCCGGCAATCCGGCGGAGATCGTCGTCGGCGGCCGCCACGACCGCAGCGCCATTCCGCGCGTGGTTCCGGTGCTGCGGGCCATGGTGCTGCTGACGCTGGCGGACATGGTGCTGTTGCAGCGCCGCATGCGCCCCTGACGCGCATCGCTGTTGGGGTTGGGAGGCGAACCTCGCGGTCCGGTTCCGGTTCGATGTTTTTTTTGAGAACAGACTGTTTCTTTTTGACTCACAAAGGACTTCTTTTGCCCCAATTCTCCCCATGCGCAATATCTCTGTAAAATAGTTAACTATTTTTTGTTGTTCCCGGCTTCGAATTGCGCGCCGCCAGTCGCTGATCGTGCGATTTTGGCTTGAATTCTCTGCCAAATTCTTCTAGTACTAAAGTAACCATCGGGTTTTTTGTATTATTTTTCATGGTGCGATCCTTGCTTTCTGTTTGAGGCATTTACACGCACACGTTGCTCCGGGATCCCTTAAGCGGGTCCGGGCCAGGTTCGGCCGTCGCGGGTTGGGTCGCCGGAATGGGGTTTCACGTTGTAGGAAGATCGCGCTGCCGCATAATGAAGGAGGCGAATATGGATGTACCCAGCAAGAGCAATCAGGCCTGGAAAGACATCATCACTGGGAAGAAGACGTACCAGCTCAAATTTCTGGCTGCGAAGATACTGCTTGGCCGGCTGACCAGGGCGGTCAAGGAAGATCCCTCGCCTGACAATATCAATGCCAGCGTCGATCAACTGTACGCGATCTTTGCCAACAATGTGAACATGCCCAGCGTTCAGGACGATCTGAAAACAATTTTCGGCTAGGAGGGCGATATGCGACAGACCATTTCCAGCGTAGCGGACGTCAAACAGATGATCGAGTCGGGACGCAAGCTCCTTCTGGCCGGCGATGAGGACGCGTTGCGTCAGCTTCCCAAGGGCGATTGGATTGCCGGCACCATCCCCTATTTCATCTCCGCCGAGAAGGGCGGCATGGTCAGTCGTGATACGATCTGCGCCACGGATATCACCGATATCGTGGCCTCCATCGAAATCGTCGCCTACGACGACAACAGCCTGGCCCGGGTCTATGCCGAAGGGCCCAAGCACGGCTTCAGCTTCATCATCATTCCCGCCGCCAGCAAGACCCACTTGTCCTTTGCGCTCAACGCCCCCAACTACAAGGATTTCGGCGTGCGTCCGCTCATCGGTTGGGTCGCGGGCGTGCACCTGAGCGACCTCGGCAAGAAGACGCCCAAGGTCGTCAACGGCCAGACCGGCGATATGCTGGAAGAGGGCGCCCTGGTGCTCCAGGCCCAGTTGCCCGAGGGCAAGGTGGCCGAGATCGGCATCGTCAACCTCTTCGAGCAGGGCGACGGCGACATCCTCACCTTCAACGCCGACGGGTTCGCCGCCAAGGACGTGATGGTCAACGGCGAGAAGCGCAACTTCGCCGCCTACATCGTCAAGAACAAGCTCGACACCAAGTTGCCCCTCGTGGCCGACTACTACGGGGCCATGGTCAACATCAGCTTCCAGGACGTGGACGAGGTGGAAGGCCAGGTGAAGTTCTACGCCCCGGTCTTCTCGGGCATCCGCTACAAGCACGCCCGGCCCGTGGCCGACTACGTCAAGGTCTTCAACGACCGCCTGAGCAAGGAATGCTCCATCGAATCCAGCCGGGTGGCCTTCTCCTGCAACTGTATCCTGAACTACCTCTATTCCGAACTGGAAGGCAAAAAGACCGATCCCTTCACCGGGCCCGTGACCTTTGGCGAGATCGCCTACCAGTTGCTCAACCAGACCCTGGTCTACCTGGAGATCATGGACGTCTAGCGCCTCCGAACGACGGCCCGGCCGGCGCCTCGGCCGTCAGGGTCCGTTTCAGACGCGAGAGCCCGAGCCGCCGCCGCCACCGGAAGGCGGACCGACGTTTCCGCGGCGTCGGGGCGGCCGTCGGGCCAAGCGAGAGCCCTCGAGGAGCGGGAGGCTGGAACCCCGGTTGGCAGACCGGGGAGCCGGCCTCCCCTTTATTTGGGTGGTTCCGCCGGTCGCGGAAAGGCTCAGGAAGGGGAGCCGTCGCGGCGCAGGGCGTTGATCTTGTCCACGAGGTAGTTCTCGAGTTCGCGCCGGTCCTTGCGCAGGCGCACCAACTCCGTTTCGAGCAGGCGCATCTTCTCCGAAAGCGACGCGTTCTCCGTGCGCACGGCCGCCAGTTCCGACTCCAGGGCCGCGGCGTCCTCGCCGGAAAGTCCGGGATGCGCGGGCGCGGCCAAGCCCTTCAGGTGGATCGCCAGCGAGCGCGCGATTTCCGCCCCGATATGCGCGGCCATGGCCAGGGCGGCGTCCTGTGCGGGCGGCGCGGCCAGGGGGACGGGTTCGGGCGCGGCCTCGGGCTTTACGGCGACGTTGACGGGATAGTTGCGCGCCAAGGTGACGCGCACGTCCGCCGAGGACATGCCCTGGGCGAGCATGCGGCCGATGGCCCGGAAAATGTCCAGGGCTTCGGCCCGGAACCGCTTGCCCCGGCCGCAGCCCACGCTCGGCAGCACGTCGTCGAAGCGGTTCTTCCAATAATGCAGGGTGGATTCCGGCACATCCAGCGCCTTGGCGATGGCGGCGATCGAATAGAGGCGAGTCTCGGCCACGGAGCGTTTCCCCCTGGAACAGTCTGTACAGGCGGCGGCAGGGCCGCGCATGGCGCAGGCGGCCCGGGTTGTTTCCCGTAAAAAGGAAGTTGCGGAGCCTGTTGCCGGCGAAAGGGCATCCGTGTCCTTCGCCTGTACGCGACTTTGGAGAGGGCCGGCGGCGGTGTCAAGCCAGTTGCCTGTTGCCTGGCGCGCGCGGAAGGGGTATGGTGACAGATGTAACAGATCCGTTGCATATGCTACGGATGCGCGTGTTGTCGTCCGCGATCGCCGCGCAATCTCCATGGGCTCGTAACCGGGACCGGCTAGAAGGCGGAAGGTTTGCGTGAAGGAAGTTTCGCCGTCGCCCCGACGCCGTCCCATGAGGTGATGCCATGGATGCCGCCTGCCGTTCCCGTATATTCGCGCTCGAGCCGCCCTTTGGCGGAGCCCTGGCCCGACGGGCCCTGTCGCTGGTCGAGCCCGTCCTGTCCCGCCTGCTCTCTCTGGAACCCATCGAGGCCCTGTACCGGTCCATTCCGCGGGGTCTGACCGGCGGCGCGTTCGTCGACGCCGTGCTTGCGGCCATGGACGTGCAGGTGCGTCTGGCGCCCGAGGAGTTGGCGCGTATCCCCAAGACCGGCCCCGTGGTGGTGGTTTCCAACCATCCCTTCGGTGGGCTCGAAGGCCTGATTCTGGCCAAGATGCTCCTGGCCGTGCGCCCGGACGCCAGAATCATGGCCAATTTCCTTTTGACGCGCATCCCGGAGCTGCGGGAGCTCTTCGTCTTCGTCGACCCCTTCGGCGGGGCTTCGGCCACGGAAGGCAACGTGCGTCCGCTCAAGGAAAGCCTGCGCGTGCTGCGCGCGGGCGGCCTGCTCGGCATTTTCCCGGCCGGGGCCGTGTCCCATCCCTGCCTGCAAAACGGCCGCCTGACCGTGGCCGACCCGGCCTGGAACTCCACCGTGGCCCGGCTGGCCCGCCGCACCGAAGCCACGGTCGTGCCCGTGCACTTCAGCGGCCGCAACAGCCGCCTGTTCCAGACGATCGGCCTCGTGCATCCGTTGTTGCGCACGGCCATGCTGCCCCGGGAATTCATCAACAAGACCGGCCAGACCATCGTCGCCCGCGTCGGCAGTCCCATCACCCCGGCCCGCCTGGCACGGGTCGCCTCGTGCGAGGCCGAGGCCGACGCCTGCGTCACGCGCTACCTGCGCCTGCGCAGCGACCTGTTGCGCGACCGCCCCAACCGGCCCCGCCGCCGGCCGCCGCTTTTCCCGCACAAGACCGCCGCGCGCCAGGAAGCGCTCATCGC
>DQED01000114.1 GCA_003525525.1 Desulfovibrio sp. | reverse complement strand
CGATCACGGCGCAGGTGCTGCCCGGCAACAGCGGCGGCCCCTTGCTCGACGCCGCAGGCCATGTGGCCGGCGTGGTCACGGCGCGGCGCGATACGGCCGGGGCACGGGAACGCCTGGGCGAAACGCCTGCCGAGATGGGGTTCGTGGTTCCGCTTGCCGCGGTCAAGGCGTTCCTGGCCAGGGGGCAGACGCCCATAAGCGCCTCGCCGTCGGATCGGGCTCTCGACGCCGACGGCGTGTCCGCCGCGGTTTCGGGTGCGGTTCTGCCGCTGTGGTGCCTGCCCAAGGGGCGCTGAGTCGGGACGGCGCTGTCGAAAAAAGAAAACCGGGCCCCGAAGGGCCCGGTCCGCGCCAGCGGTTCCCGAAACCGCTTTAGAACTTGTAGGTCAGGCCGAAGGCGACTTTCCAGGCGTCGCCGGAACGGGACTTTTCGGCCAGGCGATGGCCCCAGACGCTGGTCTGGAACTGGCCGTGGGCCCAGCCGGTCTCGAAGACGGCGGCCAGGTTCTCGTAGATCATGTACTTGCTGTCGAAGTTCACGCCCATGGCGAACTCGTCCGTGGTCAGGTCGCGGCCCATCACGAAGTAGGGATTGCTTCCCATGGCCGTGTTGAGGGCGCGGATGGCCGACGGATTGTTGTTGCCGTGGAGGTACGTGTAGGTCAGGCGGTGGGTCAGCTTCTCAATAAACGAGATGTTGTCGAGAGAAGCGCCCAGGCCCCAGGCGCCGATGGGGTTCATGCCCATGTTGGAGTTCTTGGCCAGTTCCTGGCTGTCGTCGAACAGGAAGCTGTTGCCCGGACCCCAGTTGGGACGCAGGGCGGGCATGCGCTCGGAACCGTTGCGGGTGGCGTGGTCTTCGCCGGTGGACCACCAGCCGAAGACCTTCGGGGTCAGCACGTCCCAGCCGGTGTACTCGACGCCGAGGTCGATGAACCAGCCTGCGCGCTTGCTCTTCTTGCGGTCGCTCTGGGCGCCGGCGCCGTAGATCACGTCGGCGTAGAACTTGACCGGATCAAGGGCGGTGACTTCGAACGCGCCGCCGGCCCACCAGTAGGCGTTCTGGTCGTTCTTCCACAGGGCCGGGGCCATGAAGGTGCCGGCGGAGACCAGGTTCTCGGCGTAGGAAGCCGAAGAGAAGCTCGAAGCGCCGGCGGAGAAGTAGCCGGCGTTCTTGCCGGCCACGGCGAGGACGCCCCACGGCGTGGCCTTGAAGCCCTCGAGGGTGATGGGCAGGGCCAGGAAGTAGGCGTCGAGTTCGTCCGCCACCTGGGTGGTGGTGGTGTCGTAGGTGCGGTTGGTGTCGATGAGGCGGCCGAAACCGGCGAGCACGGCCAGGGTGTTGTCGATCAGCGGGGCCTTGACGGTCAGGGCCGCGATGCGGTCGCCGCCGAAGACCGGGCTGCCGTAGAACATCTTGCTGATGGGCAGGTCGATGTCCTGGAGGCCGGCGGTCACTTCCACGTTGCAGTCGGGCAGCTTGAACTGCAGAAAGGCCTGGTAGACGGCGATGGCCACTTCCGGGTTGGCGGCGGTCAGGGTGCCGTGGCCCCAGGTGTCTTCCACCTTGATGCCCAGGCGGAACTTCACGGCCTCGTTGGCCACGAAGTCGGTGCGCAGGCGGAAGCGTTCCCAGATCTCGAAGCGGTCTTCGGTCCGTCTGCCGGCCCCGGCGTAGGTCGGGGTGTTCGACGTCCAGCTGGCATTGTTCCAGCCTGTGTAGTTGTGCTGTGCGAAGAAGACGCCGTAGATGCGGGCATCGCCGGTCATCTTCACTTCGGTGGCCGCCTGGGCGCTGGCGAAGGCGCACAGGGCGAACACTGCGACTAAGGCAAGAGGCAGCATGCGTTTCATGATTCCTTCCTCCGAACACGGTTATGGGACCGGAAACCGGTGGCGCGCGTGCTGCGAAGAAAGGCGAATTCTCCACAGACACGCTTTCATCCGTATCGCGTGTTTTCGGTTGCGGCAAGATGCGTGTGTCTAATTTTCGAGCAAAGATTTCGAAAACAATAATTAATTACTAGATTGTAATGTTGTAATTTGCAGTAATATCAACATGAAACAGTAAATATAGGAACGTAATGTTCCTTTTCCCCAGGGCCGTAGCCTTCCCGCACTGTCCCCCTGCACTGTCACGGTCCTGTGGATAACCTGGGTGTGGCATGGCTCGCAAAGCACCCGTCCCGGGAAGGCCTGCCAATAAAAAAAGCCGGCCCCGAAGGGCCGGCTTTGCGTCGCAGGCGCGCGTTTCGCGCGAAACTAGAACTTGTAGGTCAGGCCGAAAGCGACCTTCCAGGCGTCGCCGTCGCGGGACTTGCTGGCCAGGCGGTGGCCCCAGACGCTGGACTGGAACTCGCCGTGGGACCAGCCGGTCTCGAGGATGGCGGCCAGGTTTTCGTAGATCATGTACTTGGTGTCGAAGTTGACGCCGAGCAGGTACTCGTTGGTCGTCAGGTCGCGGCCCATGACGTAGTACGAGTTGGTGCCCAGGGTTTCGTTGAGGTAGCGGAGGGCCTTGGCGTTGTTGTTGCCGTGCAGGTAGGTGAAGGTCAGGATGTGGGAGAGCTTCTCGACAAACGAGATGTTGTTGAGGGACACGCCCGCACCCCAGTTGCCGACAGGGTTGACGCCCATGTTGGATTCCTTGCCCAGTTCCTGGCTGTCGTCGAACAGGAAGCTGTTGCCCGGACCCCAGTTGGGCAGGACCTGCGGCATACGCTCGGAGCCGTTGCGGGTGGACTTGTCTTCACCCGTGGACCACCAGCCGAAGACCTGCGGGGTGAGCACGTCCCAGCCGGTGTACTCGATGCCGAGGTCGATGAACCAGCCTTCGCGCTTGGACCACTTGCGGTCGTTCTTGGCGCCGGCACCGTAGATCACGTCGCCGTAGAACTTGACCGGATCGAGGGCGGTGACTTCGAAGGTGCCGCCGGCCCACCAGTAGGCGTTCTGGTCGTTCTTCCAGCCGTCCATGAAGGAGCCGGCGGAAACCAGGTACTCGAGGAAGCCGGCGTTGCTGTAGTTGGCGTCCTTGCCGGCCACGCCCACGGCGCCCCAGGGGGTGATGCCGAAGCCGTTCACGGTGATGGGCAGGGCCAGGAAGTAGAGGTCGAACTCGTCGGCGACCTGGGTGGTGGTGGTGTCGTAGGTGCGGTTGGTGTCGATCATCCGGGCGAAGCCGGCCTTGACGGCCAGGGTGTCCTGGATCAGCGGCGCATCCACGACCAGGGCGGCGGCACGGTCGCCGCCGAAGACCACGGAGTCGTTGAAGAACGCGTTGGTCGGCAGGGACAGGTCCTGCAGGCCCGCGGTCACTTCCACGTTGCAGTCCGGCATCTTGAACTGCAGGAAGGCCTGGTAGACCTCGATGGCCGTGGACGGGTTGGCGGCGGTCAGGGTGCCGTGACCCCAGACGTCCTCGACCTTGATGCCCAGACGGAACTTCACGGCCTCGTTGGCCACGAAGTCGGAACGCAGGCGGAAGCGTTCCCAGATCTGGAAGCGATCTTCGGTCCTGGTGCCTTCGGTGTTCCAGCCGGTGTAGTTGTGGTTGGCGAAATAGACGCCGTAGACGCGGGCGTCGCCGGTCATCTTCACTTCCGTGGCGGCGTGGGCGACGCCGGCCATGCCCAGGACCAGGGCGGCCAGCACGGCCCAGGTGGCGAAACGTTTCATTTTCCTTCCTCCTCGTTGGTGCGAAACTATGCGCTTGCCGACGCTCGTGCCGGGTGGCGTCCCGGCACAGCCTTCCATTAATGTAATATATTGCAAAAACGCAATACTCAGAGAGTGGTTTTTTCGACGCTGGTAAAAATTTTTTTACGCGATCACGCGAGGCAAAAAAACAGGCAAGCCTTCGCAGGGGAGGTCGCCGGGCGGCGGATGGCGAAAAAAAAAAGGCCGGGGCTGGCGAGCCCCGGCCTTGGCCGTCGGCGAAACAGAATCCGCTAGAACTTGTAGGTCAGGCCGAAAGCGACCTTGATCGGGTCGCCGCTGCGGGCCCGCTCAGCCAGGCGATGGCCCCAGACGCTGGTCTGGAACTGGCCGTGCGCCCAACCGGCTTCGAGAACCGCGGCCAGATTCTCGTAAATCTGGTACTTGGTGTCGAAACCGACGCTGATGATGTTTTCTTCGCAGGTCAGGTCACGCCCCATGGTGAAGTAGGGGTTGCTGCCCATGTAGGTGTTCAGGAAGCGGAGGGCCTTGGCGCTGTTGTTGCCGCGCAGGTAGATGAAGCTCAACCGGTGCGTCAACTTCTCCATGAGCGAGATGTTGTCCAGCGCCGCGCCGATGCCCATGGTGCCGATGGGATTGACGCCGAGGTTGCTGTCCTTGCTCAGCTCCTGGGAGCTGTCGAACAGGAAGTTGTTGCCCGGGCCCCAGTTGGACAGGACCGAAGGCATGCGCTCGGAGCCGTTGCGGGTGGAGCCGTCCTCGCCGGTGGACCACCAGGCGAAGACCTGCGGAGTCACGACGTCGAAACCGGTGTACTCGGCGCCGAGGTCGATGAACCAGCCTTCGCGGCGGTCCTTCTTGCGGTCGGCCTGGTTGCCGGCGCCGTAGATCACGTCGGCGTAGAACTTGACCGGGTCGAGCGCGGTGACCTCGAAGGAGCCGCCGGCCCACCAGTAGGCGTTTTGCGCATTGCGCATGCCGCTGGGGGTCAGGAACGTGCCGGCGGACAGCAGGCTGTCGGCGAACGTGGAGTTGGGGCCATAGGAACCGGCGGTGAAGTAGTTGGCGTCACGGCCGGCGACGGCGATGGCGCCGTACGGGGTCACCTTGAAGCCCTCGACGGTGATGGGCAGGGTCAGCAGGTACAGATCCAACTCATCGGCCTGCTGGGTGGTGGTGGTGTCGTAGGTCCGGTTCTTGTCGAGCATGCGGGCATAGGCCGCGACGACCGAGAACGTGTCGGGCACCACGGGCACGTTGACGACCAGGGCGGCGGCGCGGTCGCCGCCGTAGATGACGGAGTCGCTGAAGAAGGCGTTGGCCGGCATGGAGAAGTCCTGCAGGCCGGCGGTCACTTCCACGTTGCAGTCAGGCAGCTTGAACTGCAGAAAGGCCTGGTAGACGGAGACGGACGTGGTCGGGTTGGCGGCGGTCAGGGTGCCATGACCCCAGACGTCCTCGACCTTGATGCCCAGACGGAACTTCACGGCCTCGTTGGCCACGAAGTCGGTGCGCAGGCGGAAGCGTTCCCAGATCTGGAAGCGGTCTTCGGTCTGGGTGCCGGCGCCGGTGTAGGCCCCGGAATTGTTGTCCCAGGAGCCGGTGCTCCAGCCGGTGAAGTTGTGGTTTTGGAAATAGTTTCCATAGACATACGCGTCGCCGACCATTTTCACTTCGGTCGCGGCGGACGCGCTCATGGCCGAGCCCAGAAGCAGGGCGGCGGCGATGGCCAGCATGCCAAAACGTTTCATGGATCCTTCCTCCTTGCGTGGTCCTGTTCCATTTGCCGAACGGCCGTGACGGCGGCACGGGCTGGCGAAGCCGATCCCACCATCACGGCACAAGTCTATGCGATTGTTACGAAATGGAGCAAGGAGGCGTGGAGCGTTAACATATTGAAATAATTTGCGCAAAAATTACAAATTGGAAATGTCGCGGGGGGTGTCTTTCTGCATGTCGCGAAGTCGCAACTCGATTTCAGGCACTCCCGAGAAATACGACATTTTTGGCGTATAAGCCACGCGCACCGCGCAGGACGCGCTGCGTTCCCCGAAAACGTCGGCCATGCGCCAGGCCTTGCCGCGAAGCGTCACGCCCGCGGCCGCATCGCGAAGCGAAACCGCGACATGGTTTTCGCCGAAAACGCGGCGTGACAGCACCGATACGGGCGGCGACGCGAACAGCGGCTCGGGATTGCCGCAGCCGAACGGCTCGAGCAAGCCGATCTCGCGCACGAGCGCGGCCGTGACCTCGCCGAAGGACAGTTCCCCGTCCAGGCGCAGCGTCGGCGGCGGCACCGTCGGACCCAGGACGCGGGCCGCGGCCGCGTCGAAGGCCCGGCCGAGGGCGTCGAGGTTTTCCGGGAGGATGGAAAGCCCGGCCGCCTGCTTGTGGCCGCCGAAACCCTGCAGCACATCCGCGATTTCGCACAACAGGCCGTGCAGATCGCAATTTTCGATGGAGCGGCCCGAGCCCTTGAGCAGGCCCTTGGCCGGGTCGCTCGTGAGAATGAGGGTGGGGCGGTTGCGCCGCTCGGCCACGCGCGAGGCCACGATGCCGATGACGCCCTGGTGCCAGTGGGGCGCGTAAAGGGTCAGGCCGAAGCGGTCCGGCCCGGCCTCGGCCTGGGCCATGGCTTCGGCGAGGATGGCGTCCTCCTCGGCGCGGCGGCGGGCGTTTTCTGCGTCGAGCTCCGCGGCCAGCGGCCGGGCCGTGTCCAGGTCCGGAGCCAGCAGCAGGGAGAGCGCCGCGTCGGGACGACCCATGCGGCCCGCGGCGTTGATGCGCGGGGCCAGGCCGAAGGTCACCTGGGACGCCGTCAGCGCGGCCTTGGGGTTGTGGTTGCAGACTTCCTTCAGGGCGTGGATGCCGGGCCGCGGCGCTTCGGCCAGAAGCAGCATGCCGTTTTTGGCCAGGATGCGGTTCTGGCCGGAAAGCGGCACCACGTCGGCCAGGGTGCCGAGCGCGACGAGGTCGAGCAGGCGGCGCACGTCGGAAGGTTCGCCGGGCAACAGGCGGTTGAGGGCCGCGGCCAGGAAAAAGGCCACGCCCANNCGAAGCCCGGCCCCTCGGCCAGCTTGGGATCGACCACCACGTCGGCCGGCGGCAGTTCGGGGCCGGGCAGGTGGTGGTCCGTGACGATGACGCCAAGCCCCAGCTCCTTGGCGCGCGCCACTTCGGCCACGCCGCCGATGCCGCAGTCCACGGTGACGAGCAGCGTCGCCCCGGCCGCGGCCAGCTCCTCGATG
>DQED01000327.1 GCA_003525525.1 Desulfovibrio sp. | reverse complement strand
GGCTGTCCCGGGCCGTGGCCCGGGCGACCGCCGCGCTGGACGCGGCCAATGCCGGCCTGGAGCGTACCGTGGCCGCGCGCACGGAGGAACTCACCCAGGTCAATGCGGCGCTGCGCCAGGTCGAGGCGCACCACCGCGCCTTTCTCGACGCCACGAGCGACATGGTCTTTTTAAAGGACGCCTCCCTGCGCCATGTCGTGGTCAACACGCGCTTCGCCGCCTTTTGCGGGAAAACGCCCGGGGAGGTGGTCGGGCATACGGACTTCGAACTCCTGCCGGCGGATCTCGCCGCCCGCTGCCACGAATCCGACGTGGCCGTGCGGGACGGCCGCGAGGTGGTCACGCTGCTCGAAAGCCAGGGCGAACGGACGCTCGAGGTGCGCAAGTTCCCGGCGTTTTTCGGCAATGGCGACGTCGGCGTCGGCGGCTCCATGCGCGACGTTTCGGACAGGCTGCGCGCGGAACAGGCCCTGCGCCAAAGCGAGGCAACGCTGCGCAGCCTCTACGACAACGCGCCCGTCGGCATCTTCGCCTCGAGCCCCGACGGCCGCTACCTGCGCGCCAACGACCGCCTCGCCAGGATGTACGGCTACGGCGGCGCGGCGGCGTTTTTGGCCGCGGTCACGGACATCGGCTCCCAGGTGTACGCCGATCCCGCCGAGCGCGAGGCCATGCTCCAGGCGCTCGCGACGCGGGACCACCTTTCCAACTACGAGGTCCGGCGGCTGACCCGCAGCGGGGACGTCATCTGGGTCTCGCTTTCCATCCGGGCCGTGTGCGACGCTTCCGGGGAAATCGCGTTGTTCGAGGGCTTCTGCACGGACATCACCACGCGCAAGCTCGCCGAAGAGCATCTCGCCAAACGCGAGAACCAGCTGCGGATCATTTTCGACAACTCGCCGCTGGGACTGGTCTTTTTCGACGAGGCCGGCGTCGTGCGCAACTGCAACGCCCGCCTGCTGCAACTGCTCGGGACCGCGCCCGAACAGATCATCGGCCACAACGTGCGCGGGCGGATGCCGCCCTACGTGCGCGACGCGCTCGACCGCGCCATCGGCGGCGCGCCCGCCACGGCCGAGGGCCCCTATACGAGCATCAGCGGAAAATTCTGCCACGTCCGGGCCATTTTCAATCCCGTGGAGCCCGGCCGCGCCCCGACGCCCGTTATCGCCTCGGTGGAGGACATCGGTCCCCTGCGGGAACGGGAGGCCTCCCTGCGCCTGCTCTGGGCCGCGGTGGAACAGTCGCCGGCCTCCATCGTCATCACCGACCCCAAGGGCACGATCGAGTACGTCAATCCCCATTTCTCGATCCTGACCGGGTACACGCCCGAGGAAGCCAAGGGGCAAAACCCCAGGCTGCTCAAAAGCGACGCCCACCCCGACGATTTCTACCGGCAAATGTGGGAGACGTTGGCCGCGGGTGAAATCTGGCGCGGGGAGCTGTGCAACCGCAAGAAAAACGGCGACCTCTACTGGGAGAACTGCTCCATCTCGCCCGTGCGCGACGATGCCGGGACCGTCACGCACTACGTGGCCGTCAAGGAGGACATCAGCGAGCGCCGGAAGCTCGAACGCGTACGCGAGGACGTGGAGCGCATCATGCGTCACGACCTCAAGGCGCCGCTGAATAGCATCGTCAACCTGCCCGGCCTCGTGCGCGTGGTCGGCACGGTCAACGAGGAGCAGGAGGAACTGCTCGCCGAGATCGAACGCGCGGGCCAGTCCATGTTCGAACAGATCGAGTTGTCCCTGGACATGTACAAGATGGAGACGGGAACCTACGCGCTCGAGGCGCAGCGCATCGACCTGGCGCATATCGTCGCCGGTGCGGCGGACATGCTGGCCGGCATGGCCGCAGCGCGCGGCGTGGCCCTGGTCGTGGCCGCGGACGCGCCCGTGTTCGCCACGGGCAATGCGTTGCTGTGCCGGACCATCGCCGCCAACCTGATTAAAAACGCCGTCGAGGCCGAAACAGAGGGCGGCCGCGTGGACGTGCGCGTGGAGGCGCCAGACGGGGGCGCGCTGCTGACCGTGGCCAACCCCACGCCCGTGCCGCCGGATATCATGCCGGTTTTTTTCGAGAAATACGCAACCGCCGGCAAGAAGGACGGCAGCGGCCTGGGCGCGTATTCGGCGCGGCTCATGACGCGGTGCCAGCACGGCGACATCCGCCTGGAAACCGACGCGGAGAGCGGCACCCGGCTCACGGTCTCCCTGCCCGGGGCCGCGCCCCGGCCGCGCGATCAGTAGACGAGCACGGCGTCGGGAAAGACGGCTTCCTCGACGGGGCGGCCTGAAAGGGCCACCTGCCGCTCGAGCAGATACACCCCCCGCTGGAACAGTTCCTGGGCAAAGGCCCGGTTCGTCTCGAAACGGGCCGAGGTGGCCAACGCCCTGGCCACGCCGAAGGTCAGGCGCGCCTCGAAGGCGGCGTCGCCCTGTTCGGCGGCGAACGCGCGGGCGAATTCCAGGAAGCGGCGCATGACGAGCCGGAGCCGGTCGCGCAGGTGCGCCTCGAACACGGGCAGGCGGAAGTTGGAGGCGAGAAAGACGGCCGTGTCCACGGCGTAGTCGCCCTGGCCCGAGCGGTGCAGGTCGATGTAGTGGATGCGCTGGGCGGTGTGGTCGTAGACGATGTTGTTGAGGTTGAAGTCGCCGTGCAGGAACACGGACACGGGTGCGGCCAGCCCGGCCTCGGCGGCGTCGGCCGCGGCGAGCAGCTCGGACAGGGCGGGGATGGCCAGGCCGCAGAAGTCCTTGCGCTCCGTGGCGAAGCCGGGATGGAGCCGCAGCACGTCGTCGAGGCGGGAGCGCATCTGCGCCATGAAGCCCGAGGCCACGGGCGCGCGGGTCAGGGTCTGCTCCCAGACGTTGCCCACGGTCTGGGTGATGAGGAAGCAGGCGTTCTCCACGATCTCCCGGTCCGCGGTCAGGACCACTTCCTGGAAGTTGCAGCCGCCGAGGTACTCGAGGAGCATGGAGGCCGAGTCGCCGTCGGTCTGGAAGGCCTGGATCGCCGGCGGCAGGCCCGGGCTGAGCTTTTCCCAACGCTCGATGTTCTCCTTCTCCTTGGCCAGCTTCTCGGCGTTGCCTTCCTTGAACAGCACACCCTTGGAGCGCGGGCCGTGGTCCTCGACCCGGCCGATGCGGCAGCCCGAGCGCGTGCCCCAGATGGAGCTGAAGTCCCCGGGCGAAAGCGGAATGTCCTCGCCGCCCTGCCCGAGCGTATCCTGCAGGGCCTGGTACTGGTGGATCTTGAGCTTTTCGCCGAGGGCCGCGAAGATCACGGCCTCGCCGATGTTTAAAAGCGCATCGCCCATGCGCTCCAGGTAGCGGAAGATGTTGAAGCAGGAGATGGCGTTTTCCGGCGATTCGCCCCGGCGCAGGTCGGCCAGGATCGCGTCGAAGGCGGCCTTGAACCGGTCGTCCAGGGAGAATTCCGCGCGGCAGATGCGAAGCGCCAGACGCACGTCCTGGCGCGTGAGCGCGGGGAAGACCAGCCCCAGGGCCCGTTCCACGTCCACGAAGGGGTCGCGGTAGTCGTAGCGCCGGATGAAAAGCGGGTCGGTCAGGTACTGGACCTGGGAGACGATGTTGACCGCGTAGTCCGCGATGCGCTCCAGGTTGATGTTGATGATGTTGGCCGCGCGCACGAGGTCGAGGGTGCGCTTGTTGCCGTCGCGCGAGCCGTGGATGCGGCCCCAGCAGGCGTTTTCGATGACGCTTTTCAGGTTGTCGATGTAGTCGTCGCGGCTCTCGATGCGCTTGATGCGATCGGGATCGGGCCGCTCGACCACGAGCAGGGCGCTCGAGACCTGCTTGGAAACCTCGAGCACCATGAAGCGGAAATTCTCTTCGATGCCTTCGAGAATGCGCATCGCGCCCTCCGGGCCGTGAGGCCTTAACGCTGTCGCGAAAAACCGGGGGCCTGCCGCCCCGTGCGCATCAGACCGCGGCGCCGCCCGGAGCGATGGTCAGCCCGGCGTCGGCCTCGTCCTCGCCGCCGTCCTCGCGCCAGGAGAACTTGAGGTGCAGCTTCATGCGCCCGCCCATGGACTTGGCCTCGACGAGAAAGCCGATCATGCCCGCGGGATGCAGGGCCACCTCGCCCTCGCGGCTGGAAAAGCGCAGCTCGCCCGAGACAAAGCCTTCGGTGACGGCCTCGAGATAACGCCGCAGCGTGTCCGCATCCTGGACGGACTCGTATTTGAACCGCGATTCCTTTTCCACGTCCCACACTCCTTCATGCGGCTTGGCCCGACCCGGCTGCCGCATGGAATTGCAACATGCCGGAATCCTTGACGGGAGTCCAGAGGGCGCCGCCCTTTGGCCGCCGGAGGCGCTTTTCCTGCCCCTCCGTGCTCCCCTCCCTAGCCCAGGCGGGAGCGGTATTCGTCGATGATCTTGCGGCGGCTGACGCCGTTGATGATCAGGCTCTTGCGGATGGCGAAGTCGTGCCAGGCCGGCTGGAGCCCGATTTCCCGGGCGGCCTTGGCCGCGTCCTGTTCGGCCGGGTCGCGCGTCTTCTCGCTCATGTGGCAGTCGTCGCCCATGAAGATGAGCAGGGGGCGCTTGCCGTGCCAGCCCATGCGGTTGCGGCGGTTGACCACGTTGATGAGGAATTCCGTGTACTGCTGCGACTGGGGGTTCCAGACCTCGATGCCGTCCACGTCGTAGTCGGCGAGCAGGATCGGCCAGAACTGCTCGGGGTGGGGGATGACGATGCCGGCCCCGAGCGCGCGCGCCTCCTCGATCACTTCCGAAGCGCGGTAGAAGTAGGACAGGGAGAAGCCTTCCTTGACCAGATCCTTGACGGCCTTGGCGTAGACCTGCGTCTTGTTGACGATGCGGTCGCCGAAGCGGGCGCGCAGGGTGTCGAGGAAGTTGCGCACGAGTTTGTTCTTGTACGTGTCCTCGGGCAGGTCGGCCTCGTGGGCGAGGATGAGCGCCTTGATCTTGGCGGCCTGGATGGCCACGAAGGCGACGAGCTCCTCGTCCACGTTGGAGCGGCCGGCCGCGATCTGGCGGCGGGATTCGCCCGCGGGTTCGCACAGGGCGTCGAGGAACTCGAAAAGCTGCGAGGCGCGGTAGCGGTGGGTGTGGCGCAGCATGGCCTCGAGCACCTCGGCCCGCGGCGTGTCCAGGTCCTTGAAGTGGAGCAGGAGCTGGACCTTGCGGTTGAAGCCGCTGGAGTAGCAGTCCACCTCCACGCCCTGATACCCGTCGTACTCCAGGAGCACGTTGTGCTGTGTGGGGATGATCAGTTCGTCCACGCGGTTGGGGTAGAGGCGGTCGATGCGCTTTTTGAGCAGATCCATGGGCACGTGTTCGGGGTGCCAGTGGGTGGCCAGGACGTACTCCTGGCGGGGGTAGGTGCGTGCGGGGGCAACGATGCGCTCGACCTGCTCGGGAGACAGGGAGACGTCGTTGATGCGGAAAAACGCCCGTTCGTCCTCTTCGGTGACGGAGGGATCCACGCAGGAGAGGTCGATCTCCACGCAACGGGGCTCATCGGGCGCGGCCGGGCGGGAAACCGCGCCTCCGGCCGGGGCGGTGGCGGCGTCAGGCATGGCGGCTGTGACACTCCTTTTTCATGCGGTCGAGCGCGGCGACGGACGCCGTCGCGGCCCCGACGTCGCCGGCCTGGGCCGCGGCTTCGAGGCGGTCCACTTCGGCGTCGTAGGCCGGGTAGAAGGCGTCGCCCCTGCCGGGGTAGCTGGTCATGAGGCGGCTGTCGGCGACGAAGGCGGCCAGGATGTCGGCGTCGGGCATGGTTCCGGCGCGCAGTGACACGACGATGGCCTTGAAAAAATGCTTCATGCGTTTTTTGAGGTTCTTGTACCTGGGCTTGCCGCTCTCGTCCACGCCTTCGGCCGGGGCTTCGCCCGCGCTCTGCCGGGCGGCGTCCTCGGCGTCCATGCCCGCCGGGGTGGGCAGGGCGGCCAGGCCCAGGGCCGGGTATTTGAGGCTCACCTTGAGCATGGACGACGCGCCGAGGTTCTTGACGCCGATCCGCAGACTCGTGAAGTCCTCCAGGGGCACGGTTTCGCCGTTTATGACGAGCTCGCCCCGGGCGGCCTGCGCCGTGAGATCGGCCAAAGCCTGCATGGCTTCGATTCGGGGCAGGACCACCTCGAACTTGCGTTTGCGCGATACGGACATGGCTTCCTCCTTGGCTGGCCGGCGCGGACCCTGCCCGGGCCGACACCGCTTCGGTTTGCCGCCTATGGTAGCCGCTTTACGGTTTCATGGCAAAAAACATCGCTTTCTGCCGGAATTCCGCCGTGAGAGGGACGGCCGCCGCTACGATCGGCCGTTTCGCCATTTTGACCGCCCCTCGTGACGATCGTGTGACGCTTCAGCCCTGTCCAGCCAAGGCCTGCGCCCGCGGCAGCATGATTCCGGTGCGCAGGAAATACTCCAGCATGCGGAAGCACGGTGCGAACAGCGCGGCGCAGGGCGACTCCCCCATGGCCGCGACAATGGCGTCCCCATCCTGCGTGAGGGCGGAAACGACGAGCAGGGCCGCAAGCGCCGTCCCTTGTCCGGCCGGTTCCAGGGTCAGTTGCAGGCGGATGGCCGTGTGCCGTCCGACGCGCACGTAATCCACCCGGCGCGGCGGTTCGTGGCGGCTGCAGACCCAGACTTCGGGCCCCACGTCGGACAGGGGCGCAGTCGTGAACACGGCGTCGAGTTCGGCCAGGCCCGAGGCCGAATGGAGCGTTTCGGCCCGCCAGCCCTCGATCCATTCGAGTTCCCGCACCGGGCACAGCAGGGGAAAAACGGCCTCGGGCGCGGCGGCGATATGCCGGCTGTAGTCGCTGACGCTGCGTTTCCTGACGCTTTCCATGATACGCACTCCTTTGTTTGCTCGCGACCGGGAGTGCGGTCGCAACGGGTTTGTGTTAAGCATCTAAACACACTGGACCAAAAAAACGCCCGCCCGCCGTGCGCCTTTCGCTCAGCTTCCGGGCTCGGGAACGAGGGCGGCGAGACGCGCCAGAAAGCCGGCGAGAAGCTCCCGGGCTTCCGGCGGAAGGGCTTCGAGGTAGGCGGCGAACGCCTGCCGGGCGGCGGCGCGGGAGGCGAGGAAGTCCTCCAGGGCGGCGCGGCCCAGGGGCGTGAACGCGGTCGTGACCGCGTTTTTGCGCGCCGCGTCCGCGTGCCGCACGATAACGCCCTTGCCCTCCAGGCGCTTGTGGACCTGGGACACCGCGCCCTTGGTGACGCCGAGCGCCGCGGCCAACTGCGTGGCGTTGGCGTCGGGAGCGGCGCGGACGGCGAGCAGCACGTGCAGTTCCGAGGGATGCAGGCGCAGGTCGCCGTAGGCGTGCACGTAGCGCTTTTCGAGGAAGACCAGCTTGTTGGCCAGCCTGTCCCACATGGCGCGCAAGGCTTCCGGGGTCGCGGACATGGAAAGCGTATAGATGCTAAACAGTGGTGCGTCAAGCACGATCCCGCCGGGCCGCCCCGGGGAGGCGGCCGGCCTCCCCGGGGCGGTGTGGGATCAGAGCTTGGAGCGCAGCACCATGTCGGTGATGGGGCCGCGCGAGCGCTCGCCCTTGAGCACGATGTGGGCGTAGTTCGTAAACCCCTTGAACTTGCGCACGATCCAGTTGAGGCCGTTGTTGGCCTCGTTGAGGTAGGGGTTGTCCACCTGGGAGGTGTCGCCGAGCACCACGCATTTGACGCCTTCGCCCATGCGCGTGAGCACGGCGCGCACTTCGGTGCGCGAGAGGTTTTGCGCCTCGTCGATGACGACGAAGGCGTTTTCGATGTTCATGCCGCGCACGTAGGCCAGGGGCAGGATCTCGAACTTCTTCGGGTTGATGCGCAGCATCTCGTCGTTGGGGTTGAGGAACACCTTGTTGGCCGCCCGGCAGCGGTGCAGCTTGACGAGCAGGTCGAAGACGTACTTCATGTAGGGTTCCATCTTCTCGGACACGTCGCCGGGCAGGTAGCCGAGCTTGGCCCCGATCTCGATGGTGGGCTTGAGCACGAAGATCTTTTCGTACTGCTTTTTCTCCTGCACGGCGTAGAGCGCCGCGGCCAGCGCCAGGAACGTCTTGCCGTAACCGGCCTCGCTCTGGATGGACACGAGGTCGATGTGCTGGGCCATGATCAGTTCGAGGGCGAGGTTCTGGTAGACGGTGCGGGGGCGCACGTTCCAGACGTCGCACGTGTAGTTTATGAGCTTTTCCCCGTCCGGGGCGTGCAGCACCGGCTTGCCGTCGCGCCAGGTGAAGCAGTTGGGCACGGGCTCCTCGCCTTCCTCGGCGAACCCGGTGTAGCGCTGGGATTCGGATTCGAAGGGCTTGGAGTCGCGCAGCTCCTCGCTTTTGATCCCGCGCAGCTCGGCCTGGAGCTTGAGGATGCGGTCGTTGGTCACGAGCACCGGGTCTTCGATGGTCGAGGCCTGGATTTCGTCGAGGATGTGGTTGTCGACGATATCGGTGAAGGCCGAATGGCTTTTGTCGTTCTGGATGAAGTGGATGTAGTCCTTGTTGTCGCTTAAGACCTGGATGACGTTGGCAACGATGTGGCGCAGTTTCGGGGTTTTCTTGAGACCCTCGAGCTCCATGAGCACGTGGTAGGGGATGTGGATGGCGTTTTCCACGCCGTT
>DQED01000081.1 GCA_003525525.1 Desulfovibrio sp. | reverse complement strand
GCCCGTGCCCCTGGCGAGCGTTTCGCCGCGCCGTCGCCATGGTTTCCGCGCCGCTTTCGCCGCACTGGAAGCGTTGCGTCTGGCGCTTGCCGCGCACGCGGCGGCAGGGGAGGACTGTCATGGGCCTGTTTGACCGCTTGCTGCGCCGCACCGGGGCCGCGCAAACGCCCGAGGCCCTTGCGCCCGCGCTTCTCGCGCACCAGGCGGCTCAGGCCGGGCGCGACGCCAGGGCGCTCCTCGACGCCTGCGCCTTCGTGGCCGTGGACACCGAACTGACCGGTTTCGACCCGCGCCGCCATGCCTTGGTCTCCATCGGCGCGGTACGGCTTTCCGGGCTTTCGATCCTGCCCGGCGCGTCGTTTTATTCGCTGGTGCGGCCCCCGGGCGCGGTGCCGCGCGACGCATCCCTCGTTCATGGCCTCACGGCCTCGGGCCTTGGCGACGCGCCCGAAGAAGCCGAAGTCCTTGCCGCGTTCCTCGATTTCGTCGGCGACGCCATCCTCGTCGGCCACCATATCGATCTGGACATGGGCTTTTTGAATGCCGCCAGCCGCCGCTGCCTGGGCGGGCCGCTGGTTGCGCCCTGCATCGACACCCTGCGTCTGGCCATGGCTTTCGAAGAGAAGCGGCTCGTCGCCGGGGGCAGGGCAGGGGAGGCGGAAAGCCTCGACTATTCCCTGCCGGCTCTGTGCCGCCGCTACAGCCTGCCGGAATTTGCCGCCCACGACGCCCGCGCCGACGCCGTTGCAGCGGCCTATCTGTTCGTGCTCCTGGCCCGCAAATGCGGCCGCGGCCGCCCGTTGACCCTGGACGGGCTCTGGCGCGCCGGCCGGACCTGGTGGCGCTGACGCAGGGGATGCAAAAAAAGTGTTGACGGGCCGCGGCCTGTTCGCTAAATAGGAATCAACAGCAACTAGGAATAAAAACTATGTCGATGGAAGCCCTCAAGCAACTGTTCGCCAAAAGCGGCCTGAAGTTTACCACCCAGCGCTATCTGGTGTATAAAGCCATGACCACGACCCGGGATCACCCTTCGGCGGAGACGGTCTGGCGGCGGGTGCGCGAGACCGCGCCGGCCATTTCGCTGGACACGGTCTACCGCACCCTGTCCGCCCTGGAGGCGCGGGGCTTGGTGAGCCGGGTGCCGTGCGGCGGCGACGAGGGGCGCTTCGACGGCGATGTGACGCCGCACCACCATCTGGTGTGCTTGTCGTGCGGCCGCATCGAGGACTTCACCATGCCGG
Source organism: Desulfovibrio sp. (assembly GCA_003525525.1). Classification (GTDB taxonomy): domain Bacteria; phylum Desulfobacterota; class Desulfovibrionia; order Desulfovibrionales; family Desulfovibrionaceae; genus Solidesulfovibrio. Next base: position 2,573 of record DQED01000081.1, on the reverse strand, counting down.
GGGCGGATCTTGACGACCTGCCGCCGGCGGTCGCCGCGTGGGGCGTTCCCCGCGACGCGCAAATTCTGGTGCGCGGCGTGTGCCGCGCCTGCCTCTCACGCATGCACAACGTCAACCCGCAAGAAAACCAAAGGAGCCAATCGAAATGAGCAAGACCCTGGATCACCTCAAGGAAGCGTTTGCCGGCGAATCCCAGGCCAATCGCAAGTACCTCGCCTATGCCGCCCAGGCCGAGAAGGAAGGCCACCTCGGCGTCGCCAAGCTCTTCAAGGCCGCCGCCGCCGCCGAGACCGTCCATGCCCACACCCATCTGCGCAACATGGGCGGCATCAGGGACACGGCCGCCAACCTCCAGGACGCCATCGCGGGCGAGACCCACGAGTTCAAGAGCATGTATCCGGGCATGATCGAGGACGCCAAGGCCGAGGGCGAAAAGGCTGCCGAGCGCGGCTTCACCTTCGCCAACGCCGTTGAGGAACTCCATGCCAACCTGTACGCCGAAGCCGCCAAGGACGTCGCCGGCTATCCCGAGAAGGACTGGTACGTCTGCTCGGTGTGCGGCTACACCGTCGCCGGTGCGGTCCCGGACAAGTGCCCGGTCTGCCTGGCCCTGGCCAAGGCGTTTTTCAAGGTCGATTAATCGCGGCCGGCGTCGTTCGGCGACACGGAAAAGGAGCGAGCATGGCAGCGCCTGAAGAGATGTGGCAGTGCCAGACCACCAATTGCGGCTACATCTACAATCCGGACAAGGGCGACCGCAAAGGCAGGATTCCAGCGGGAACTGCCTTCGCCGACCTGCCCGACGACTGGAAGTGCCCGGTGTGCGGCGCCGGCAGGAAGTGCTTCAAGCCGCTGGCCGGACCGGGTTCGACCAAGGACGTGCAGTGTCCCGTCTGACGGCCGGGGAGCCCCTGCGGGCTCCCCGGATCGGAAGCGCAAAGGCCCCGCGTGAGCGGGGCCTTTTTCGTTCGTATGCGGAACGTCGAAACCCCGCGGCTATGCCTTCGGAGGCGCTGCGTCGGATGCGGGCGCGCTGATGACGTTGCGCTCCTCGAGCACGTGCCGGTAGTCCTCGCCGTAGAGCGAGAGCATGACCATGGCGAACCCGAGCACCAGCGGGCCGTAGAGGATGCCGAGGGCCCCGAAGAACTTGATGCCCCCGATGATGGAGAGGAACACCCAGAACGTGGACATCTTGGAGCGGTTTTGCATGAGGATCGGCCGGATGATGGAGTCGATGCTCGAAACCACGACCGCGCCCCAGCCGATGAGGAAAACGCCCCATTGCCATTGGCCGGTGAGGATCAGGTAGATCGAGACGGGCAGCCAGATGATGGCCGTGCCGACCACCGGAATGAGCGAGGCGAAACCCATCATGCAGCCCCAGAAAAAGGGCGGTATGCCCACGATGAAGAGCCCGAGGCCGCCGGCCGCGCCCTGGGCCAGGGCGATGACGAAGGCTCCGAGAATCACGGACTTGGCCACGTCGTCGAGCTGGCGGAAGATGCGGTTTTCCTGGCTCGTGGACAGCGGCAGCAGGTAGCGGGCGTAGCCGAGCATGGCCTCGCCGTCGCGGATGAGGAAAAAGAGCACGAAGATGAGGATGACGAAGTTCATCGTCAGCACGAACACGTTGCCGATGATGGTGGTGCCGCTGTTGAGCAGGATTTGCCCGGCGTTTTTGGAAAGCGACAGCAGGTCGGCCTGGAGGGCGAGCTTTTTGATGTTCAGGAAGGGCAGGTGCTCCTGTATCCAGCCCAGGTAGGGGGCGACGGCTTCGTGGCTGAAAAGCGCGTTGAAGTCGATGGTGGCGAGCTTGGTTTGCAGGGCGTTGACGGACTGGACGCCCTGGGCGAGCAGCGCGCCGAGGAAGACGAAGACCGGAATGATGAGGCAGGAGAAGATGAGCACGGTGGTCAGAAGCGCCGCCGGGGTGGCCCGCCCGCCGCACAGGCCGGCGATTTTGCGGTGCACCGGCTGAAAGAGCGTCGCCAGCACCACGCCGATGATGAGGATGTCCACGAAGGGCCGCAGCACGATATAGGCCAGGACGAGCGAGGCGGCGAGGATGAGAAGCAGGAAGGTCGAATAGAATTGGCGGCGTTCTCTGTTCATGCCGCATCCTGTAGCAAAACCGCGGGCGCGGCGGCAAGGGCGGATCGCCCGCGACGCGGCGTTGCGCTGTCCCGCCGGAACAACGTAACATGGCTTCCATGACGACGCCTTATTCGACGCCTTCCCGTACCCAGGTCGCGCCCCATGCCCGTTGAGCCGTCGCCCCAGAACGGCGAACGCGGCAACGCCGGGCGTAAATCGCGTTTCTGGCCGCGCCCGGCGCTTTACGACCTGACGCCTGAACTGCTCGGCGACCCCGACGCCACGGCCACGGAAATCCGCGTACGCGACTGGGCCTACGTCCTGACTGCCCGGGGCGTGCCCCACGTGCTGCGCCGCGACGGCTCCGGCTGGCGGCTGTTCGTGCCCGGACGGCGCGCGGACGAAGCCCTGGAGGAAATCGCCGCCTACACGGCCGAACGCGAAAACCGCGTGCTGCCCGATCCGCAGGCCGCGCC
>DQED01000089.1 GCA_003525525.1 Desulfovibrio sp. | reverse complement strand
CCAGGGAGGGTTCCTGCGCGCCGCACAGCGCTTCGACCGGGGGGGCGACCGCGTCCGCATCGAGCCCCGGGGTCTCGGCCAGGGCGCGGCATACGGTCTCGGCCGAGATCTCGTCGAGTTCGCCCAGGCGTGCGGCGAGCCGCTCGATCAGCGTGGGTTCGCGCAGCCGGCCGATGACCCGGGCCATGTACCGTGTCTGCTCGGCGGAAAGGTCCATCTGGAGCAAGCGGTGCAGCCACATGCCGAGCCGGCCGCGCACCAGGGCGTTGCGCACGGGCAGGGCCGGGTATTCGTGGCGGTTGGCGAGCAGGTCGAGGAGGATGAGCAGTTCGTCGGGCGTGCGCTCGACGATGTCGGCCAGGATCGCGAGTCCCCAGGCGGCGGTTTTGGGCCGCGACGGCCGGGGGCGGCGGAAAAAGGCGTTGACGAAAAGGAGCTTTTCCTCGTCCCCGATGCAGCCGAGCAGGGACAGCGCCTGGTCTTCGGGCATTTTTTCCAGGTGGATGACCGAGAGTACCTCGCCCTCGACGCCGAGGCGGAAGAGCAGCGCGAACGCCTGGCGGGCGAAGGCCTCGTCGCCGGCCTCGAGCAGGGCGGCCAGGAGAAAGGCCAGCTCCGAGGCTTCGCCGGCCGTGGCCGGGTCGTCCACCGCGCCCCGGTCGATGAAGGCGAGCGTCTGCCTGGCCAGGGGCACGAGCGGCGTCAGGTCGGACCCGGGCGGCTGGGACAGCCCCGTGCGCAGGGTCCGCATGATGGCCCGGGCCGGTGAGCCCGGCCGTTTCATGGCCGGCTCCGGGGGGCGGCGCGCGCCGCCAGGGCGAAGGGTCTATCCCTCACGCGCGGAGTGGGCATGCGGCACGCGCCATATCCCGTTGAAAATACGCAGGAACCGGGAGAGGAACGCGGCGCGCTGCGGGCATCAGGACCGGGGCGCGGCGTCGACATAGTAGGCGACCTGCTTGCCGGGGTTCAGGTACTGGAGGACTTCCGGCACCAGTTCCGCCGGTTTCAGGGCCTTGGCCACGGCCAACTCCGTTTCGATGCACAGGTCGATGATCAGCGCCTCGCGCCTGGGGATGTCCGGGTGGTAGACCTTGACGCTCGGCCGCATGGAATCGCGCATGTTCGCCGAGACCACGAGGCCCTGCATGCCGTTGGACAGTGCGACCAGCGATCCCGGTGGATAGACGCCGAGCTTGCGGATGAACATGGTCACGGTCTTGGCGTCGAAAAGCGCCCGGCGTTTGTAGAGCGCCTTCATGGCTTCGTGGGGCGTGGGCGTCTCCGCCCCTTCCTTGGGATTGAGGAAGCGGTCGTAGAGGTTGGTCACGGCGGCGATGCGCCCGCCCAGGGAAATGGCCTCGCCCTTGAGGTGGGCGGGAAAGCCCGTGCCGTCCGCATACTCGTGGTGCTGCAACACGAGCTGCAGGGCCGCCGGCGGAAAGCCCGGCACGGCGGAAAGCATGCGCGCTCCGGTCTTGGGGTGCTCCATGTAGTATTCCTTGAGCACCTTGTTCATGGTCATCAGGTTGCCCTTGGTGAAGCGCTGGATGGGCACGCGGCTTTTGCCGACGTCGTGGAAAAGCGCTCCCATGCCGACTTCCTCGATGTCGCTTTTGCCAAGGCCCATCTCCTTGGCCAGCATCATGGCGAGCACGGCGACATTGAGCGCGTGGTAGTGCCTGGCTTCCTCGCGCATCTTGGCGGTCATGACGCTCACGAGCACGTCGAGGTCGGACAGGAAGGTCTCGGCCATGGGGCCGACCACTTCGCCGGCCGCCTCCAGCACCTCGGGGCTCGGCGAAGACACTTTCTTGATTGCTTCGACCACCTGCCCCATGGCTTTTTCGTAGCGGCGCTCGCAGGCGGCGAAGCGCTCCAGACGGTCCTTGTTGCGCTCGATGGTTTCGCGCTTGAGCGAGGAGAGCTCGGCCGAGACTGGCGTGCGGGCCGTGCTCCAGGGGCCTTTCTGGCGCTTGCCGGCCATGCCGTCGATCTCTTCCAGGGAGATGGGCAGGCGGTCGGATTTCTCCGGCAGGCACAGCACGTGGGACAGCCCCAGCGCGACGACCTTGGCCACGTCGGCGTCGTTTTTGAGCTTGAACCCCTTGGCGGGGAAGGCGCTGCTCACGCCCTGCTCGTCGATACGGATGAAAAGCCCCGGACAGAGCTGTTCCACCAGTATGGGGTATTCGTCGATCTGCATGGGGGCCTTATCCCGGGCTTGCCGCGCGAGAGGCGCGCCGCAGGGGACGGCGGGTCTTGCGACGGCAGCAGGCAGTATAGGCGTGGGGAAAAAAACCTGTCAACACGCGCCTGGAACCGGAAGTCTCCGCTTACTTGCGCCGCCGACTTGCCCAAAGCCCTGTTGGGGGCTATTGTCCATCCTACAAGACGGTATTCCATGGCGCCACCTGACGCGACACAGCGCAATCCCCCCCCGGGATCCAAGCCCGTCAAGGGCGTTTTCTCCACGGACGCCCAGCATTTTCTCGGCGGGCACTTCTCCGGCCGCGTGTCCCAGCGGATCTTCGTCTATGCCGAAGAGCAGGAAGACGGCCGCATCGCCGTGTGGCGCTTAAGCCGCAATTTCATCCCCACCGGCAACAAGCGGCTGTTGCGCAAGGAAAAACTCCTCAGCGAATACCTGCCCGAACCGGCCATCTATATCAACAAGGTCGTGCCGCTCATGCGCCGCCTCGACGATACCGTGGCCGCTGCGGACAAGCATCGCGAGCGCAAGGAGCTTTTCGCCGCCGAATTCGAATACAAAAACGCGCTGGTCCTGGACGCGGACCATGTAAAAGCGACGTTCGGCCTGGGGTTGACCTACCTCGAGCGCCAGGAGAAGCAGAACGCGGATATCGTCTTTCGCAAGATCATGTGCATCGATGCGGCATTCACGCCGGAACACAAGCATCTATTCAACGACTTCGGCATGCAGATGCGAAGGCTCGGCATGTACGACGAAGCCATGCGCTATTATGCACGCGCGTATCGCCTCTGCCGCACCGATGAGCACCTTCTCTACAACATTGCCAGGACCCAGTATGAAAAGGGGCGTATGAAAAGCGCACGGACGATGCTGGCCCGTGCGTTGCGTCTCAATGCGGAATTTTCAGAAGGAAAGGCTTTCATGGTCTACCTGGAATCCCGCTTGCGCGGCGAAGAAATTCCTGGCATGCCGCCCGAGTAGCATTATTGGGCGGCATGCCACTATGATCGTACCCTGCGTGACTCCCGTACGTATTTTTTTGTTTCTTGTTCCGGATGTGGGCGGCATCGCTGCTATTTGACAAGCGTCGATTCCCGGTGAAAAAAGACGCAGCGCCCTTGTTTCCCTCGGGCCGCGTTTCGGTGGATTGCCCTTTCGGGCGCAAGCCAAGGAGTCGTTGCATGGCCAGTCTCAAGGTCGGGGTGAAGCTGTTCGCTTCCGTGTGCGTCACGGCGCTCGTTACGGTGTGCATCGCCGTGTTGGGCTACCAGAGCCTGCGCGGCACGAGCGCGGCCGTGTCCGAGGTGGTCGCCACGGTGCTGCCGCGGGTGGCGGGGCTCGGCATGGTCAAGGAGGGGCTCCTTGCCGCGCAGTCGGCCGAGCGCACCATCCTGGTGCCGGAACTGGCCAATTCCAAGGAATTCGACCGGCAGCGGGAGAGCCTGGAGAAGGGCCTGGCCCTGGTGGACCAGGGGCGCGCCATGGTGGACGGGCTTTTCACCTCCGACGAGGAGGCCGGGCAGTGGAAGAAGTTCAACGCCGCCCTGGCGGACTGGCGCAAGACCAACGCCAAGGTCGTGGAGCTCGTGGGCCAGAACAAGCGCAGCAACGCCCTGACGCTCTCCATCGGCACCTCCATGCTCTCCCTGCGCACGGCCGCCGCCGCCCTCAATTTCCTGCTGGAACAAAGCCGCGTCCAGGCGGACGCCCTGGCGCACACCGCCCGGGAGCAGGCCGACAGGCGGGGGCTTATCCTCATCGCCGCCGCCGTGGCCTGCCTTATCGTCTCCCTGGCCCTGGGCACGGTCGTGACCCTTTCCGTCGTGCGGCCCCTGCGCAAGGGCGTGGCCTTCGCCCGCGCCGTGGCCGGCGGCGACATGCAGTCGCGTCTCGACGTCAAGGGACGCGACGAGCTCGGCGAGCTGGCCGATGCGCTGCGGAAAATGCTCGAGGCGCTCAAGGAAAACATCCAGGCCGCGGAAAACCGCGGCACGCAGTGCGCCGCCGAGGCGCAAAAGGCCCGCGAGGCCCAGGCCGCGGCCGAAGAGCACCGCCAGGCCGCGGAAACGGCGCGCCAGGAAGGCATGCTTCATGCCGCCACGCGCCTGACCGCCGTGGTCGACGCCCTGACCGGGGCCACCGAAGACCTCGCCGCCCGGGCCGAGCAGGCCACGCGCGGCGCGGCGGAGCAGTCTGCCCGGCTTTCG
>DQED01000264.1 GCA_003525525.1 Desulfovibrio sp. | reverse complement strand
CCGCCCTATGCCGTGGTCAACGACCACGCGCTCCTGGCGACGCTTCCCGCGCGCGAGGCGCGGGCGGGGCTTGCCGAGGCGGTCAAGGTGGCGCTCGTGCGCGACGCGGCCTTTTTCGCGCGCCTGCTTGAGCTCGCCCCACGCTTGGCCGTGCTCGACGACGCGGCCCTGGAGGAAGCCAACCGGCTCTGTGCCCTGGCGCATCTCACGCATATCGCCACGGGCGGCGATCCGTTCGAACTCGGCTCGGCGCGGCCCCTCGATTTCGGGCACTGGGCCGCCCACGCCCTGGAGGAGGCCACGGACGGAGCGCTGCGCCACGGCGAAGCCGTGGCCGTGGGCGTGGCGCTGGACACCGTGTATTCGGAGCTGACCGGCCGCATCGGCCCGGAAGTGACCGAGGCCGTGCTCGGGCTGCTTCGCGCGCTGGGCCTGTCCGTGTGGCATCCCGCCCTGGCCGCCCTCGACATGGAGGCCGCCGTGGCTTCCTTTCGCGAGCACCTGGGCGGCCGGCTGCACCTGTGCCTGCTCGACGGCATCGGCCGTCGCGTCGAGGTCCACGAGGTGGATTTCGCGCTGATGGCCGCCGCCCGGGAACGGCTGCGGCCCCGATCCTGACGCGGGAGGAGCCATGGGCGCGGTCACCTACTGCACCAACATCCATGCCGGGGAGAGCCTGGCCGAGACGCGCGCGGCCCTGGCGGCGCATACGCTGCGCGTGAAGGCGGCCTGTTCGCCGGACGCCCCCTTCCCCGTGGGGCTGCGCCTGTCGGGGCGGGCCAGCCTTGAACTTGCGCAGGCGGGGGCGGCGGAGGATCTCGGGAGGTGGCTTACGGAAAACGGCCTCGCCGTGACCACGGTCAACGCCTTCCCGTACGGCCGCTTTCACGACGCACCGGTCAAGGAGGCGGTCTATCTGCCGGACTGGCGCGACCCGGAGCGCCTGGCCTATACCCTGCGCCTGGCCGAGTCGCTCGCCTGCTGGCTGCCGGAGGGCGCGACGGGGTCCCTCTCCACGGTGCCCGTCGGGTTTCGCCGGGGATTTCCCGCAAAGGACCGGCCGACAGCGCTTGCGCAGATGCGCCGCGCCCTGGCCGGCCTGGCCGCCCTGGCCGAGCGCACCGGGCGGGTGGTCCGCCTGTCCGTGGAGCCCGAGCCGGGCTGCCTCGTCGAAACCACGGACGAGTGCATCGACCTGTGCGCGGCCCTCGATCCCGAAGGCGCATACCGCCTGCATCTGGCGATCTGCTACGACTGCTGCCATCAGGCCCTGCAATACGAGGACCCGGCCGCGTCCCTGGCGCGGCTTGCCGCGGCGGGCATCGCCGTAGGGCATGTGCAGGTTTCCTCGGCGCTGCATCTGGAAGGCGCGGCGCTTTCGCGCTTGCGCCGTTTCGTGGAACCCGTTTACCTGCATCAGGCCGTGGCGAGGCGCACGGAGGGAAGCCTCTTGCGTTTCGACGATCTGCACGAAGCCATCGCTGCAGCGCCGACAGACGTAGCATCCTGGCGCGTGCATTTTCATCTGCCGGTGTTCGTGCGAGAGTTGCCTGAATGTGAAACGACGCAGCCTTTTTTGCAGGAGATCCTGCCGCTTTTCCCCTCTGATACGCCCATGGAGGTGGAAACCTACACCTGGAGCGTCCTGCCGTCCGATTTGAAGATCGCGGACGTGGCCGCGTCCATCAGCCGTGAAATCGCATGGGTGGAGGCCGCCAGGGCCTCGCGGGCGAGCGCCGGTTGAAATAGAACGCCGGGTCGTTCGGCGTCATGGCGATGACCGCGTCGAACAGCGCCGACGCCTCGTCGAAGCGACGCAGCGAGAGGAGGATGTCGGCCTTGTTGTTGCGTGCGGCGGCGTTGCCCGGATCGGCGGCGATGATCCTGTCGGAGTCGGCCATGCCCGGTCGAGGTCGCGCATGGTCTGGCAGGTCAGGGCGCGGTTGAACAGCGCCGTCTTTCCGCTCGGGCCGCCGAGGCGTTGCGCGGTGTTGCAATAGGCCGGGGCGTTTTCGTACTGGCCCAGGGCGAAGGAGGCGACGCCCCGGTTGTTGTAGGCGCGGCCCATGCCGCCGTCGCGGGCCAGGGTGTCGCCGAAGCGTTTGAGGGCGTCGGCGTAGTCGTGGCGCATGCAGGCCGCCGCCCCGAGGTCGTAGAGGGTTCCGGCCGAGGTTCCGCCGGCGGATTGCGCCTCTTCGAAATCCTTTCGCCAGTTCGAACTGGCCGAGACGGAGGGCATCTTCCGGGACGGGGCAATACGCCGCGTACGGCGACGTCGCTGCGTCGGCTTCGTGACCGTATGTTTTTTCCGAAAAAGCAGGGAAAGGCGCGTTGGACAAGTCGCAGTCTGCGCGCGGGAAAAGGCCCGGCCGGGCGTCGCGAGCGGGGGGGCAGTGCATCGCGACGCCGGTCGGGCTGGGGGGAGGGCAAGGTGCGGATCAGGCGGGTGTGCCGCCGTCGTCGTCGTGGCCGCCGGTCAGGCGCTTGGTCCATGCGCCGAGGCCCATGATGAGCTTGAAGAAGACGGGGATGAAAAACGGCGCGAGGAGCGTTGCGCCGAGCATGCCGCCGATGACGCCCGTACCGATGGCGTGGCGGCTGTTGGCGCCTGCGCCGGTGGAGATGGCCAGGGGCAGACAGCCGAGGATGAAGGCCAGCGAGGTCATGATGATGGGGCGAAAGCGCAGCTTGGCCGCGGATAGGGCGGCGTCGGCGAGCGATTTGCCGGCCTTGACCTCGATCACGGCGAATTCCACGATGAGAATCGCGTTTTTGGCCGCCAGACCGATCAGCGTGACGAGCGCGATCTGGAAGTAGATGTCGTTGGACAGCCCCCGGCCGAACACGGCGAGGATCGCGCCGAAAAGCGCGAACGGCACGGCCATGACCACGGCAAAGGGCAGGGTCCAGCGTTCGTACTGGGCGGCCAGGATCAGGATGACCATGACGATGCCCATGGCGAAGATGAGCGCCGAGGAGCCTTGCGCCGCCTTTTCCTGGTAGGCCGATCCGGTCCAGGCCAGGGTGTAGTCCGCCGGCAGGGCCTTGGCCGCGGCCTGTTCCATGGCGGCAAGCGCCTCGCTTGAGGTGTGCCCGTCGGCGGGCTGGCCCATGATCTTTGCCGCCGGGAACACGTTGAAGCGCTCCATGACCTCGGGGCCGGTGGACTTCTCGATGGTGGCCAGGGCCGTGAGCGGAATCATCTCGCCTTTGCTCGAACGCACGTACACGTCGCGCAGGTCCTCGGGCCGGTCGCGGTAGTCCGACTCGGACTGGATCTGGACCCGGAACGTGCGGCCGAACTTGTTGAAGTCGTTGACGTAATACGCTCCGAACGTGGCCTGCATCGCGGCGTAGACGTCGCTTATGGCCACGCCCAGGGCCTTGGCCTTCTGGCGGTCGAGCTCCACGCGCAGTTGCGGCACGTTGGCCCCGAAGGTGGTGGCCACGCGGCCGAGCGCCGGATTCTTCTTGGCTTCGGCGAGGAGCTTGTCGGTCATGGCGGCCAGTTCCTGCGTGCCGCCTTCGCCGCGGCTTTGCAGGTAGGCCTCGAAGCCGCCGGTGTTGGACATGCCGGAAATGGGCGGCGGGTTGAAAGCCAGAGTCAGGCTCTTGGGCAGGGCCATGCCGCGCCCGAACAGGCGCTTGACCACGTCGAAGGAGCTTTCGCCGGGCTTTTTGCGTTCGTCCCAGGGTTTGAGGGGGATGAACATGGTGCCGTAGTTGGAGCGGTACGTGAACGACAGCAGATCGAGGCCCGTGATGCTGATCAGGTACTTCGTGGCCATATCCTGGGCGTTCATGGCGTCCATGGCGTCGTCCACGGCCTGCGTGGCCCGAAGCGACGTGCCGTCGGGCAGGATGTTGACGCCGATGACGTAGCCCACGTCCTCGTCGGGCACGAGCCCGCCGGGCACGATGCGGAACAGCCACAGCGCGCCCGCGCACAGCACGGCGAAAAGGGCCACGGCCAGGATGCTGCGGCGCAGCAGAAAGCCGACGCCCGCGGCGTAGCCGTCGGTGATCTTGTCGAAGAGCCGGTTGAAGGCGCGAAAGAAGCGGTTCGGTTCCTGGTGGCCGGGTTTGAGCAACGCGGCGCACAGGGCCGGAGTCAGGGTCAGGGCCACAAGGCCCGAGATGACCACGGACACGGCGATGGTGATGGCGAACTGCTTGTACATCTGGCCTGTGAGGCCGCCCAGAAAGGCCACGGGCACGAACACGGCGCAAAGCACCAGCACGATGGCGATGACCGGCCCCGTGACCTCTTCCATGGCCTTGGCCGTGGCCGCCTTGGGCGGCAGCTTCTCCTTGGTCATGATGCGCTCGACGTTTTCGAGCACCACGATGGCGTCGTCCACGACGATGCCGATGGCGAGCACCATACCGAAGAGCGTGAGCGTGTTGATGGTGAACCCGAGCGCCTGCATGCCGGCGAAAGTGCCGATGATGGACACCGGCACGGCCAGGCACGGGATGAGCGTGGCGCGGAAGTTCTGCAGGAACAGGAACACCACGAGGAAGACCAGGATCATGGCCTCGACCAGGGTGTGGATGACCTCTTCGATGGAGACGCGCACGAACGTGGTGGTGTCGAGCGCGATCTTGTAGTCCAGGCCGTCGGGGAAACGCTTGGACAGTTCGGCCAGCTTGTTCGTGACTAGATCCGCCGTGTCCAGGGCGTTGGCGCCCGGAGAGAGGAAGATGCCGATGGCCACCGACGGATTGCCGGAGAGTTTGGAGACGGAATTGTAGTCCTTGGCCCCGAGCTCCACCCGGGCCACGTCCCTGAGGCGCAGCACCGAGCCGTCGTTTTGGGCCTTGAGGATGATGTTTTCGAATTCCTCGGGCGTGGCCAGCCGTCCCTTGGTCGTGACCATGTAGTTGAGCGCCACGGGCTTGGCCGGATCGGTCGGTTCCGCGCCGATGCGCCCGGCCGCGAACTGGGCGTTTTGCTCCTCGATGGCCGCGGCCACGTCGGTCGGCGTGAGCTTGAGCTGGGCCAGCTTGTCCGGGCGCAGCCAGACGCGCATGGAGTAGTCCTTGGCCCCGAAGATGGAGGCGTCGCCGACACCGGGCAGGCGCTTGAGCTCGTCGAGGACGTTCACCAGCACGTAGTTGCTGATGTAGACGGCGTCGTAGCGCTTGTTGGGCGATTCGAAGATCGGAATCTGGAGGATGTTGGAGGACTTCTTGCGCACGGTCACGCCCTGGCGCTGCACTTCCGTGGGCAGGGTGGTGAGCGCCGCCTGGACGCGGTTGTTGACGTTGATGGTGGCCTGGTCGGGGTTGGTGCCCACGGCGAAGGTGACGGATATGGACAGCGACCCGTCGCCGGAGCTGGTCGAACGCATGTAGAGCATGTTGTCCACGCCGTTGATCTGCTGTTCGAGCGGCGCGGCCACGGTTTCCGCGATGACCTCGGGGCTGGCCCCGGGATAGGCGGTGGTGACGTTGACCTCGGGCGGAATGATGTCCGGGTACTGGGCGATGGGCAGGTTGCGGATCGCCGCCAGACCGGCCAGGACGATGACCAGCGAGATGACGATGGAGAAGACCGGGCGGCCCAGGAAGAAGCGTGAGATCATGAACGGGGCTCCTTGGCAGGCTCACCGGCGTCGGCGGCCTTGGTCGCCGCGCCGGAACCGGCGGGCTGGGCGGCCGC
>DQED01000064.1 GCA_003525525.1 Desulfovibrio sp. | reverse complement strand
TCGCCGGTGACGGCGTCGCGCGAAAAATAGACGTACCAGCCGGTCTCGCTCCCCGCCGTCAGGGCCTCGCCCACGGCGGCCAGCGGCCGGGACAGGCCGAGCGCCCCGGCCAGGCGCGCAAGGACGCCCGGGATGCGGTCGGCAAGCGCAACGGCGCAAAAGGCGATCAGGAATTCCGTAAAAGCCAGCCGCATGTCCATGGCATCCTCCTGGGATAAAGGTTCTCAGGGATCGAGCGCGCCGACCACGTCGTCGGGGTCGCCGGGCCCGGACTTGACGATGAGCACCGGGCACGAAGCCAGGGCGAGCACGCGCTCGGCCACGCTGCCGAGCATGAGCCGGCGCAGGCCGCTTTTGCCGTAGGAGCCGAGCACGAGGCAGCCGGCCCCGATCTCGGCGGCGAATCCGGCGATGGCCCTAAAGGGCGCGCCCTCGAGCACCGTCGCCAGGGCCGTGACCTCCCTGGCCTGGGCCGCCTTGACCACCGCGCTTACGGCGATCAGCGCCCGGCGCTTGATGTCCTCGAAAATGCCGTAGATGAGGTTGCGCTCGACCGGCACGTCCACCACGGCCAGCACGTCCAGCTTGCCGGCGTAGGCGGCGCACAGCCCGATGGCGCGCCCCGCGGCGGCCATGCTCTGGCGCGAGCCGTCCACGGCCGTGACCACGCGGGTGAAATCCAGTCTGGTCCCTTCCGGGACCACGAGCACGTCGCAGGGGCTGTAGCCGATGACCTTGGCCACGTTGCGTCCGAGCAGCACGCGCTCCATGTAGGCGCGCCGGGCGTCGCCGATGACCACGAGGCTCGCTTCCTCGGCCTCGGCCACGTCCACCAGGCGTTCGAAGGATTCGCCGGCCTCCAGCACCTTTTTAAGCGGCAATCCGGCCCGCGCGGCCGCGTCCGACGCGTCCTCCAGGGCCTGCTCGAAGGGGCGCGAAAGCTCGCGAATCTCCTCGCGGCCGATGCGTTCGAGCCCGGCAAGCGACGGCGCGACGGAGACGGCCACGAGCCGCGCCCGCAACGACGCGGCGAGGATCATGGCCTGCTCGAACGCCCCTCGGGAGGCCGGGGAGCCGTCGAGCCCGACGACGATGGTCTTGGGTCGATGCATGATCATGCGCGCACCGCGATCCTCGCCGTTTTTCCCGCCATGCGCCCCGGAATGGTTTCCGGGACGCCATGGCGGGAGTGATGGTTCGCTGAAAATCCTACCGACTTGTTCCCGGGCGCGGTCAGGCCTGGTTTTCCAGACGGCGGGCCTTGAACATGGAGGCCAGGATGATGCCCGCGCCGATGAGCAGGGCGACGACCATCACGCCGAAGCTGGTCTTGGAGAGGATGGACACCGTGGTGTCGCCGAAGTTGGTCAGCGACAGCTTGTCCAGGTACTTGGGCATGGCCAGGAAGCGGCTTAAGGCCACGATCAGCATGATGACGGCCATGACCATCTTGATCATGTATTCCTTGACGTAGGTGGTGCCGATGGCGCCGAGCTGCACGCCGAAGAGCGACCCGCCGAGGATGATGAGCGTGAGGCGGATGTCGACCATGCCGTAGTAGGCCCAGATGAGCGTGCCGCCGAGGCCCATGACGAAGGCGATGACCAGCTCCGTGGCCGAGGCGACGATGCTCGTGACGCCGATGACGTACATGAGGCCGGGCACGCCGATGAAGCCGCCGACGGCGATGGTCGCGGCCAGCATGCCCGTGGCGATGGCGACGGGGATGAGGAACCACACGGAGATGCGCACGTTGGCGCGCTTGAAGGTCATCATCGGCCACAGTTCGATGGACTGGAGGCGCTTGCACAGGTTGTTGGGCTTGCCGTCGCCTTCGCCGGACTTGGCCAGGCGCAGGGCGTCGCGCATGACGAAGCTGCCGACCGTGAGCAGCACCGCGACGAAAGCCACGCTCACGTAGAGGTTGGAGCCGGCCTCGCCCCATTTCTCCAGGATCATGGTCTGCGCCTTGATGCCGACCTGGACGCCGATTTCGGCGAAAAGCCCCATGATCACGCCCATCTTGATGTCCACCTGGCCGTAGCGGTAGCGCTTGATGGAACCGACGAGGGCCTTGGGGAACTTGTGGCACATGTTGCTGGCCACGGCCACCGGGCCGGGCACGCCCAGGCTCATCATGCCCGGGGTGAGCACGAAGGCGCCGCCGGAGCCGATGAAGCCGCTCACCAGCCCGCCGATGAAGCCGACAAGGAACAGGAAAACGATGGAATACATATTGAGGTCGATGAAGGTGATCATTTCGCCAGCGCCGTGCATGTCCGTCTCCTCCCGAAAACTCGTTTTGTCCGCTGCGGTCTGAACGTTAGACGTTGACCTGCGCCGTGGCCCGGCTGTCCTTGCGCTTGGCCGCGCCCGCGGTGGCCTGCTTCCTGGCCGCAGTGCCCTTGGAGGCTTCGATGCCGAGCGCGGACCAGAACGCGCCGGTGAAGCTGCCGTGGATGTAGGAGAACAGGAACACGGTGAGGACCGGCACCACGGCGTAGACGCCGCCCTTGGCCGACAGGTTGGTGATGAAGTCGGTGTTGGTGAAGACCGCGGCGTACAGAGCCACGGCCGCAGCGCCGAAAACGATGGTGCGGACCACGTTGCGTTTGCGCGTCGTCTCGGACATGGTCAACCTCCCAGGGGTTCGCTGTTGCACTATCCTGCGGCTCCGGCCGCGCGCGCCCGTCCCGCCGGCCACATCCAGGCCGAACACGGGAACGGACGAACGCCGGGCCACGTCCTCAATCCCGATGGCCGGATCGAGCACCACGAAGTCGATGCGCCGGCCGCCGTGCACGATGGCCGGAACGACTTCGCACGCCTTGCCGCAGGCCGTGACGTGCTCGAAACCGATGCCGCGACGGCCGGCCTTGTCCCGAAACGACGCCGCGTCGCCGCTTGCGCCGACGGCGAAGCGTTCGCGCCGGGACAACCTGTCGCCGTAACGAGGCTGCGTATCCACATAGGCGGCCAGCACCCCGAGTCCCAGCCGCTCGGCCACGCCCAGGGCGTAGTCCACGAGCGCCTGGCCGGCGACGCCGCCCCGAACCACCACCAGCACCTGATGGGGCCGTGCGGCCGGCGCTTTTTCGCCAAGGGGTCGTGCCGTGTCTGCGTGCATGCCGTTTCCTCGTTCGGGCGCTTGCGCCCGCTTGCGCCTTTAAGAACAATTTGCGTGCCAATCTGAAACATTCCGCTTGCAAGCTGTTTTCATTGTATTTTTTGGATAAAAGCAAAAACCGACTGACCACTCAGTCAGTATTGCGATGTGCAACACCCCCCTCCTCCGGCCACGGACGACACGGCTGGGGTCTTGCCGACACGGCGTTTCAGGATGAGACGTTTCAGATCGCAACAGGGCTTAGCACCTGTTACAATACGCAACGGTCGCCCGGCGCGCGGATTGCCGCCCCATTTGCGCCGCGCCGGCTTTTGGCGCTAGATTCCCCGCACCCGTCCCGCAAGGAGATGCCCATGCTTTTCGGCAACAAGCCCCGCGCGGCCGCGCCTGCC
>DQED01000131.1:24470-26716 GCA_003525525.1 Desulfovibrio sp. | reverse complement strand
ACGTTGCCGGCCGCGCCCTTGACCGAATGGGCCGCGATTTCCGCAGCCTGGCGATCGCCCGTCTCCAGCGCGGCGCGAATGCGGTCCGGCACGGCGGGAAAATCGAGCCGCATCTTGTCCAGCAACCGGAAATACAGCTCCCGGTTGCCGCCGACGCGTCCGAGACCCGCGGCCACGTCGATCCCCTCGAGCGTTTCGATCGGCCCCGTGGGCCGCGGACCGGCCTTTGCGTCCGCAGGCGCGCTTGGTTGCGGGGAAATCCAGGCGCGCAGCGCGGCAAGGAGCGCGTCGGGATCGACGGGTTTGGCGATGAACCCGTTCATGCCGGCCGCCATGCATTTGTCCCGGTCCTGGCGCATGGCGTTGGCGGTNNCCGGGCAGCTTGCGGATGGCGATGGTGGCGGCGAGACCGTCCATGACGGGCATCTGCATGTCCATGAACACGAGGTCATAGGCCGTGCGCCGCACCATCTCCACGGCCTGCTCGCCGTTGTCGGCCACATCGACGTCGTAGCCGGCCTGGGCGAGCATCTCCACGGCCACCTGCTGGTTGACCTCGTTGTCCTCCACCACCAGGATGCGGCCTTGCCCGACCGGCTCCAGCGGCGTTTGGGCCTTCGCGCCGGGCGCGGGCTCCTCCTCGCGGAAACCGGCCAGGGTTCGTATGAGCGTGTCGAACAGCACGGAATGGGTCACGGGTTTGAGCAGCACGGCTTCGATGCCGGACTGTTCGGCGCCGCGCAGGGCCTCCTCGCGGCCGAAGGCCGTGATCATGAGCAGATGCAGCGGCGCGTTGCGCGGGTCGCGACGGATGCGCGCGGCGGTTTCGATGCCGTCCATTTCCGGCATCTGCCAGTCGAGCAGGGCGACCTCATAGGGCAACCCCTTGTCCCTGGCCGCGGCGATGGCCGTCAGCGCCTCCTGTCCCGAGGCCACGGTGTCCACGGCAAAGCTCATGGAGGCGAGCATGTCGGTCAGGACCGACCGGGCGTTTTCGTTGTCGTCCACGACCAGGATGCGCCGCCCCCGCAGGTCGGGGTCGGGCAGGAAGATGCGGTGGCGCTTGCGGCTTTTGCCCAGGCGCACGGTGAACCAGAACGTGGAGCCCTGGCCGGGCGTCGAAACGACGCCGACCTGGCCGCGCATGAGTTCGGCCAGCCTCTTGGAGATGGCCAGGCCGAGCCCGGTGCCGCCGTAGCGGCGGGTCGTCGAGGAATCGGCCTGGGAGAAGCTCTGGAACAACCGGCCGATCTGCTCCTCGGTGAGCCCGATGCCGGTGTCGCGCACCTCGAAGCGCAGCGGCGCTTCCTCGGCGTCCTCGCCGTCCAGGCGCACCCGGATGCTCACCTCGCCCGTCTCGGTGAACTTGACCGCGTTGTTGGCGAAATTGACCAGGATCTGCCCCAGGCGCAGCGGGTCCCCGATCAGATCCTGGGGGACGTCCGGGGCCACGTCGAAGAGCAGTTCGAGGCCCTTGGCCTCGGCCTTTTCCCGGATCAGGATGGCGACGTTTTCAAGGACCGAGGACAGGTCGAAGTCGGTGCGTTCGATGGTGAGCTTGCCGGACTCGATCTTCGAGAAATCCAGGATGTCGTTGATGATGGCGAGCAACAGCTGGCTCGACTGCTGGATCTTGCGCATGTAGTCGCGCTGGCGGGGCGTCAGCTCGGTGTTGAGCGCCAGGTGGGCCATGCCCACGATGGCGTTCATGGGCGTGCGGATTTCATGGCTCATGTTGGCCAGGAAGTCGGATTTGAGCAGCGTGGCCTCGACCGCGGCTTCCTTGGCCGCGGCCAGGGCCCGCTCGATTTCTTTTTGCTCGCTGATGTCCACGAACGTTCCGACAAGCCCGCCGGGACTGCCGTCCGCGCGCCTGAAGCCCGATACGTAATACAGGGTCTCGTGCATGCGCCCGTCGGCGAAGGGGATGCGCATCTCCCGCCGCACCGCGCCGCCCGAGGCGATGGCGGCTTCGTCCTCGCGCTGGTAGGCCGTGCGGTCCTCCTCGGGCAGGTAGTCGAGGTCGAGCACGCGTTTGCCCACGAGGTCCTCGCGCCTGACGGAGAAGGTTTCCTCGTACGCGCGGTTGAAGCCCAGAAAGCGCGTGTCCGCGCCTTTGTAGAACACCGGGTTGGGAATGGTGTCCAGCAGCACCTGCTGGAAGGCGAGCTGGTCGGCCAGGGCCTGCTGGGCCCGGACGCGCCCGCTGATGTCCAGGGCGAGCTTGAGCGCCACGGCCAGTTCCG
>DQED01000131.1:0-24431 GCA_003525525.1 Desulfovibrio sp. | reverse complement strand
AGGACGCCGAGGGCCGCCTGGCCGTCGCCGAGGGGCAGCAGGCGGATTTCCGTAAGCGCCGCCGCGCCGCCGGCCAGGGTGACGGCCGCCGCCTCGGGAAGGTCGCGCAGGACGAACGGCCGGCCCGAAGCGATCACGTCGCCGGCCAGATGCTGGTCGGTTCCGGGCTTTTCCGCGTCCGGCCAGCGACCGCCGAAGCGGGCCAGCACCTCGGTTCCGTTTTCCTCGCAGCGGACATGGACCGCGGCATAGGGGAGCGAAAGAAAGCGGACGAGCGCGTCCAGGGCGATCGCCGCCAGCCGGTCGGCGGCGAACTCGTTTTGCAGCGAGGCCGCGAACTGTTTGAGCCCCGCCTCCAGGCGCAACCGCGATTCCAGGCGGGACAGCAACCGCTTGTATTCGCTGATGTCCTCCTGCAGGCCCACGTAGCCGAGCAGCTTTCCCTTGCCGTCGTTTACCGGCGAGATCGCGACACGGGCATGGTAGCGGCCGCCGTCCTTGCGGCGGTTGATGAATTCGCCGCTCCAGGGCTGTCCGGCGCTCAGGGAGCGCCACATCTCCTGGTGCACTTCCACGGGCGTGGCGCCGCTGGCCAGGATGTTGGGGTTGCGGCCCTTGATTTCCTTGAGCGTGTATTGGGTCACGCGCTCGAACTGGGGATTGACCCAGCGGATGCGGGTCTTGCGGTCGGTGACGACAACGGCCAGGGGGCTGACCTCCATGGCCACGCCCAGGGTGCGGAACCGGGCCATCGTCCTGGCCCGCCGCAGCCGGACGCGGTCGTAGGCCACGAGCGAAAGGCACACGAGAAGGACCAGCGCCCCGGAGCCCCCTGCCGTTGCCGCCCGCTGGGCCGGGGGGAACCAGGCGGTGGTGTCCTGCAGCAGCACCAGGGTCCATGGGCCGTCCGGATCTTCCCACTCGACGGGCATCGTCGCCAGGTTCCAGATGTGGCCGTCGATGGAAGCGGCTTCCTCCGCGGGGGAAAAGGGCAGCAGGGCCGGCGGATGGATGTCGAAGAGCTGGCCGAAGCGGCCCAGGCGACGGATCGTTTCCACCCGGCCCGCGTCGGCCGGCGGGGTCATGGCGAAGAGCCAGTCCGGCCTGGTGGCGGCGAAGGCCACGCCTTGCGGCGAGAGGAGCACGCCCTGGCAGCCGGATGCGGACAGGAGCGCATCGAGGAATGCGGCGCCGACCTTCGTCATCACGACGCCGATGACAGGCGAGGAGCGCAGCGCCCCCTCGTGGACGGGGGCGGCGTAGTAAAGCCCCCGCGACCGGGTTTGCCGGCCCACGGCGGCGTAAACGCTCGTGCGGCCCGCCATGGCCTGCTTGAAATAGGGCCGGAAGCCGACGTTCAAGCCTTCCGACGAGGAGCCTTCCGTGTCGTGGATGCGGACAACGCCGTCGGCTTCGATGAGGTAGGTCCCCTCGGCGGAGAATTGACGCCGCAGGGGCTCGAGGACGTTGTGTATTTCGCTGGAGTCGCTTTCGGTCAGCCTCGTGCCCAGGACGCTGAGTTTTATGGTCGGCTGGATAAGTCCGAGCAGGCTGGTCGCCCCGATGAGCTGACTGTCGATGGTCTTGTCGATAAGCTCGAAATGCAGGCGTTTGGCAGACTGTTGCAACGCCGCACGCTGTTTGTCGAAAATGACGGATTGGGCGATGCGCACGCTGGCATGGGCGGCAAGGAGAGGCAGCAACAGGCAGGCGGCAAGAATGGATACTCGACGGGTAGTCAGCGTCATGAGGAACCCTTGAATGAAGTCGCCGGCACACAGTGTCCAGGGGGTGCTGCGAATCTGCGATCCCGTCGGTTCTGATTAAGGAGTTGGTCCGGGTTATGAAAAGTCCGGTCGCAGTAGAGAAAAGGTAGCACGTTGCTCGCGCGCATTGCAAGCGAAGCTGCAACTGACATGGAAGAAAGCGTCTTTGTTTCTTGGGCGGACAGAGCAACACGGATTTGCGGCGACGCATCGCACGGTGCGCGGCAATTCTCGCGAAGGCGCGCTGGTCGCGACAGGGGCCTGGGGCGGGGCGTCGGACGGCGCAGGACGGCGCGCCGCCCGGGGTGAGAGCGCGCCGTTACAAAAAAGCGACTGCGGCAACTTCAGTTGGTCATCTTGAAATGAAAAGGCACAAGAACAAGCGTGGCGACATTTTGCCCCGCGACTTTTCCCGGAACGAACCGGTAACCGCTCGCAGCGGCGAGGGCCGACTCCTCGAAAACGCCTTTCGGTTCCGCTTTCCGGACGGCGCAATGGGTCGGATTTCCCTGGCTGTCGATGATCATGCTCACAAGGACCGTCCCCTCCAAGTGTAATCGCCTGGCGCCCGGAGGATATTGCGGTAGTTCCCGAGCGATGATTCTGGGAGGGATATCCACAACCGCGGCGTCGTAGACGCCCATTCCTCCAACCATGTGCGAAGGACCTGCGGTCTTGCCCACGCCTCCTCCTGCGCCGGAAGGCTCCTGGGGCGCTGCCGTTTGCTGCGGCTGCGGAGTCCGCTCGGGAGAAGGAGAGGGGGGTGCCGTGGAAGGCGTCGGTTTTTTTTTCGGGCTGATCCTCTTGACCGCAACAGGCGTTGGCTTGGCTGCCGCGACCGGTTTGGGGAGCGGCGCCGGCGGGGGGGACGTATCGGGAGCCGGGGCCTCCGCCATCGGTGCGGCCGCAGCCGGAGCGCCGGCGGGTGGTTCCATGGCCCTCGGCCTGACGAGTTCCACCATCCCCACCGTGAACGTCTTCGAGACGGGAGCGGATTGCGCCGCCGGCCAAAGGAACAGAAGGGCAAGGCACAGTGCATGGGCACTTACGGAAACGAGGATGTCGGCGCTTCGCACGGTTAGCGGGCTCCTTCCTCCGGCCGTTCGGCCACCACGCCGAAATGGTCGATGCCGGCTTCGCGGATGCGGCCCATGATGTCGACAATACGTCCGTAGGACACTCCCCTGTCGGCGCGCAGAAAAACGGCCTTTTGTCCCAGGGCGGCCCAATTGCGCAGCCTGTCCGTCAAATCGTCCAGGGAGACGCGCTGCTCGTCGAGAAAGACCGTGCCCTTCGGGTCAACCCCGACAACGAGGTGGTCATCATCGGCTGGCAAAACCTCCACGGTTTTGGTCCGAGGCAGTTCGACATCCAGACCCTCGGTCATCATCGGGGCGGTGACCATGAAAATGATGAGCAGGACCAGCATGACATCGACAAACGGCGTGACATTGATGTCGGAGGAATAGCGTCTCCGCCTGCCGCCGGCGCTCATGAACACACCTGCGTTCGGGGAGCGGCGAGTTCCATGCCCTGCGGGTACGTGCAGGCGTCGTGGCGCAGGCGGTTGAGCAGCAGGCCGGCGAAGCTGATGTACTGGCTTTCCAGCGATTCGATCATGCCCAAAAACATGTTGTAGGCGACGCTGGCCGGGATGGCCACGGCGAGACCGACGGCGGTGGCGATAAGCGCCTCGGAGATTCCCGGCGCGACCGTGGCCAGGGAGGCGGATTGCATCCGCCCGATGGCGTGGAAGGAATGCATGATGCCCCAGACCGTGCCGAACAGGCCGATGAAGGGCGCCGCGTTGGCCGCGATGGCCAGCAAGGGCAGGGCCTGGGACAAGCCGCGCATCTCCTCGGCGATGCCGTGGTGCAGGATGCGGCGCACATTGTCGGAGACGAGCTTCTCGGCGTCCCCGGACAGGGACAGCTTTGTAAATTCCTTGAATCCCAACGAAGCCATGCTTCTGATCGACGGTCCGGCCACGGCGTCGATGGCCGCCGCCGCCTCGGCCAGGGAATCCGCTTCAAGGATCTGTCCGGTCAGACGCGAGACGCCCCGCTTGGCCACGGTGAGGCTTCGCCATTTCCAGCAGATGACGGTCCAACTGACGGCCGACATCACGACCAGCAGCGCCAGCACGGCCTTGGCCACCCCTGTGGCTTGGGTAAGAGCCTGCAACAGGGTGCTGTCCATAGCATCCTCCTTTTTTCCCGGGCGGCAGGGGAACGGTTCTGTCCCATGCCGCCACGCATTGGCCACGCGAGGGCATGGCGTTCCGGTCAACCCGCCGCGCATCAGCCCTGCGACACAGCGCCGGCCGCCGGCTTCATCCCCGGACGCGCGAAATGCGGCCCCTCCGCCGTCAGACGCAGTATCCGGTTCGTAGCGGCCGGAATGTCCTCGATGTCGTGCGTGACATGGAGGGCCGCCGCCCCGGAGGCGGCAAGCATGGTCTCCAAGGTCCGGCGTATGGCGCGGCGCAATTCGGGATCGAGTCCGGTGAACGGTTCATCGAGCAGCAGCAGCTCGGGTTCGACGACAAAGGCCCGGGCCAGGGAGACGCGCTGGCGCATGCCGCCGGAGAGCATGTCCGGATAGGCTTCCGCGAAAGCGGCCAGCTCCAGGCGGGCGAGCATGGCGGCGGCTTTCTCACGGGCCAGCCGTGGGGGGATGCCCTGGGCCAAAAGCGGCAAGGCCACGTTTTCAAGCGCCGTGCGCCAGGGCAAAAGACGCGGCTCCTGGAACACGAACCCGAGACGTCTCGCGGCCAGGGACACCGAGCCCTGGCTTGGGCTGTCCAGCCGTGCCGCCAGCCGGAGCAGGGTGGATTTGCCGATGCCGCTCGGGCCCAAAATGGCCAGGATCTCCCCGGATTCCAGGGTCAGATCGAGGCCGGAGAGCACCTCACGGCCCCGGTAGCGTTTGCCGACCCCCGAAAAAACGAGCACCTGATTCATGACGGCCTCCGGCCGACGACGCGCCGGGCCAGACCTAGAAGCGCCACTTCGGCCACGCCGACGAGAAGCATGCTGCAAAGGGCCAGGGCGTACAGTTGCGGCGTGTCCAGATTGGTCCTGGCCACGGAGAGCGCATGGCCGAGGCCCGTATTGGCGCCCAGGGCCTCGGCCAACACCGCCACGCGCATGGCCCCGCCAAGCGCCACCACGCCGCCGGAAAAAAGCGGCGCGGCCATGGCCGGCGCGTAGATGTGCCAAAAGCGCATGACCGGCGTGAACCGGTAGGCCCTGGCCATTTCCGCCAGCGTCGCGTCCACGGTGGACAGCCCCTCGATCACGGCCACATGGATGGTCGGCGCGACCATGAGCGCCACGATGGCCACGACCATGCCCGCGCCCAGGCCGAACCAGAGCATGCCGAGCATGACGGCCACCACCCCGGGAACACTGGTGAGCATCCAGCGCGACGGCGCCAGAAAGGACCGCGCCATCGGGAAGCGACCGGCCAGCAGGCCCAACCCGCCCCCGACGGCAAAGCCGAGGGAAAACCCGCAGGCCACACGCCGCACGCTCACGGCCAGATCGCCCAGCCAAAAGGACGACTGCCCCAAAAGCCCGGTCAAGGCCGCAAATGTCTCCCCGGGCGAGGCCACGGCGATGCCGTGCCCCCGGCCGGCCGCCACTTCCCAGGCGCCCAGGAGCGCGGCCAGACCGCATACCCGTCCGGCAAGCCCGTCCCATTTCATGCGCCGACCTCGAAAAAGGCGCTCCCGGGGAGCCGGCCGCCGATGCTTGCCGGGGACATCCCGTGAAGCAGGCCCAGGAAAAACCGGGCGTCCCGCGCGCCCTGCGGTCCCATGACGAGCCGGATGTCCTGGCCCGGCAAGACGCCGTCCACGGCCTGGGAGGCCAGGGCGGGAAAATCCTTCCCGACAAGGGTCGTGGCTTCCCGTGGATGGGCGGCCATCCACCCGGCCGCCCGGACATAGGCCGCTTGCAGCGTCTTGCAGGCCGCCGCATCCCGGGCCAGGGGGCCGACCACGGCCAACGCGCCCTGGGCCAGCTGCGGATGGTCGGGGAAGACTTCCCGCCAGGCATCCCGGAGGTCCAACCGTTTGCCCAGGACCGGAGCGCCGGGCCTGGACCGGGCGTTCGCCCGCGACACGGCCAGGCTCGCTGCCGGCTCGCTTAACAGCGCGCAATGTCCCTGTCCGAGCAAAAGGAGGTTGACGGCTTCCAGGGCGTTGCCCGCATGCCGGGGGACAAACGCAAGGCCCGCCTGCCCGGTCAAAGCCCGCAAAAGCAAATCCGGCATTTCGCCCGGGCCGAACGGCAGCAGGACTTCCCGACCGTCGAGACCGGACAGGCGCGCCAGCGCGGCATCCGTAGACACCAGCCACACCGGGCTCGACGTGAGCGCCACGACCGTCGCGGGCACGCCCTTGTTGGCCAGCGTGCAGGCCGAGGCCGTGGTCATGAGAGCCGCGTCCACGTCGTCCGTGGCGATCATGGCGCGCAACTGGTCCGGTGAATTCCAAGGGGTGAAGACCACCGTACGGGCAATCCCCGGCAACGGGCCAAGCCGCCCCATCGCCAGCAACGGCAGCGTTTCGGCCACGGCGGGACCGGACACCCGAACCGCGGACGCCTGCGCGGCAAAAGCCGGCGTCGCCAGGGACAAGGCCGCCAGCGTCTGCAGGAACTGGCGACGCGTCACGCCCCAGCCTCCCCGAGATTCCCGGCCTTGCGCAAGATGTCCACCCGGACCGCTCCCATCGGGATGTCGCGGACGCTCGTCTCGACGGTGGCGAATCCGGCGGCCAAGGCGGTCCTGGCGATCTGGCCGGCTTCGAACGACACGTCCTGGCCTTCGAGGGACAAGGACAGTCGGGAGAGGACGGAAAATGCCGGCTTGGTGCGTTCTTCCGTCAGTCCCTCATGGAAACTGATGAAGACGCCGCCGGGATGCAGCGCTTCCAGGATGCGGCCGAGAAACCCTTGAAGGTCTTTGGCGAAATACAGGTTGTGACTGGCCCAGACGAGGTCGTAGCCCGAGCCGAAGTCGGCGGTGTTGTAGTCGCCGGGATAAAGCGCCACCCGTCCGGCCATACCGGCCGCCTCGATTTCCTCCCGCGCCACTTCGATGACGGGAGGCAAATCCGCGAGCGCGCCCTGCATGGCCGGATGGCGTGCCAGAATCGCCAGCCCGACCACGCCCGGTCCGCCCCCGAGGTCGAGCAGCCGCCGCAGCTTCGGGCTTTCGGGCAGGGCATCGACGATATCGGCAGCCAGATCGGCCAGGCAGGCCTTCTGATAGCAGGCAAGGTCCCTGGCGGAACGCTTCCAGTGGGCTTCGTCCAGCCGGTTCTCCCGGGTCGCGGCTGGCGGTCCGGATTTGAGCAATTCCGTCAGGCGCGACAGATTGCCGTGCTCCAACCTTTTGAGATTCCCAACCAGACCGCCCAGATAGGTTTCACTGTCCCGGCGCAAATACCAGTGGGCAAGCGGCGTGTTGGCGTAGCGGCCGTGTTTTTTTTCGGCCAGTCCCAAAGCGACCAGGGCGTCGAGAAACAAGCGCGTGTTGCCTGGGTGCGTTCCAAGACGCCCGGCAATCGCCTCCGGGTCGTCCGTTTCGACCAGGATGTCGGCGACGCCAAGGCTTATCGCCGCATCGAGAAGGGCCATGCGCGCCGGCCCGAGCAGCCACTCGGCCAGGGGCTCGAAAGAGGGACGTTGTTCCTGCGTCGGATTGTTGGCCGTAGACTTTGCCATGTGCTAAAACCTCCAGGTTAACGAAGCGCCGAACATTTGCGGTTCCCCGTCCTCGACCAGAACGTTGCCGGAACTGTCGCGGACGCGTTTGGTGGCATGGTCGACATCAAAGATGTTCTTGCCCCACAGTGCGGCTTCCCACTGCTTGAAGGTGTAACCCACCCGGGCATTGACCAGGGCGAAGCCGTCTTGTTTGAGGCTGTTTTCGGCATCGAAATACTGGGTGCCCGCGCCGTGGAGGTCGGCCCGGGCGAAGAGGCCGCAGGGATGGGCATACCCCGCGCCAAGGTGGTAGGTGAGATCCGGAGCCCAAGGCAGGCGCTTGCCCTTGTAGCTGTAGGGCACGCCGTCCTGGTTGACGGTCCAGTCGTCGACGACCGAGTAGGCGTAGCCAAGTCCGCCCTGGAGTTCGAGGCCGGGGAGCGGTTTCCCGGTCAGATCGACTTCCACTCCCTGGGAATGCGCCCGGCCGGCGTTGCTGAACTTCCACACGCCGATCCCGCCGTTGGGGTCTTCTTCTCGCACCTGCTTGTCGCGGATATCCATATAAAAGAAAGCGAGGTTGGCCGTGAGCTTGTTGTCGAACCAGTTGGTCTTGAGCCCCACTTCGTAGTTGGTGGTGTGCTCGGGCTGGTAATAGAACGTGGTCAGGCTGTCGGCCGCGTAATAATTGAACCCGCCCGCCAGGAAGCCGTTGGACCACGTGGCGTAGACCGTGGCGTTGGGCGTCACGTCGCAGGCCAGGGAGGCCATGGGCAGGGCCTCGAAGGAATCGAGCTCCTTGCTGTAGCCGACCAGGCTCGTCGTGCCGACGCGGTAGGTCTGACCGCCGTGGGCGAGGGCGTATTCCCCGCGCAGTCCGGCCGTGAGGCGCAGATTGTCCAGGATGGAATAGGTCGCCTGCCCGAAAGCGGCCAAACTCGATTCCGTGGCATCCGTATCGAGAGAGGTCGAGGCTTTGGAAGCAGAAGAGATGGCGTTCATCTGGACATCGGAATGCGTGGAGCTGCCAAACAGACCGAAAAGCCAACTCAGACGCTGCTTGCCCGGCGAGGCGAAACGCAATTCCTGCGTGATGCCCTGCTGCTTGAGATCCTGGTCGGAATAGCTCTTGAATGTGGAGGTGCGGTCGCGGTCGGACAGGAACTGGTAGCGGTAATCCATGTAGCTGGTAATGGAGGTCGCCTCCACCGCCGAGCCGGAATACTTGGCGGTGACGGATGGATTGACGACATTTTCCTCGGCGTCATCCGAAGCGTCCGACATGACGTTGAAACGTTTTGTCGCATTCGAGCCTGTTTCATAGCGCAGCCTGCCGATGCCCTTGTCGGTGTGGCTGGCATCCATGGTCAGACGCAGATCGAAGGCATCGTTCGGCGTCCAGCGCAACACGCCTCTGCCTCGCATGGATTCGTCCTTGGCGGCTCTGTCGTCATCCTTGTACTCGTTGTGCATGTATCCGTCTGTCTGGTAGCGTACGAAATTGCCGGCCAGAAAAAGCTTGTCCCTGACCAGGGGCGTACTGACGTTGGCGCCGGCGCGCAGGGTATTGTAACTTCCGTAATCCGTGAAGACGCTGGCCCGGGTCTGGTTGTCCGGCTTTTTGAGGACCACGTTGACCACGCCCGCCTCGCTGTTGCGGCCGTACAGCGTCCCCTGGGGGCCGCGCAGCACTTCGATGCGCTCCACGTCGAGAAAGAGCAGGTTTTGCATGTAGGTCACCGGATAGGGCACGTCGTCCACATAGAGACCCACCGGCGAATAGATGGATGTGTCGAAGGACGACAGGCCGCGGATCACGATGCCATCCCCGGACGTCGCGTTTTTCATCCAGACGTTCGGCAGCGTGTCCAGCACCTCGCCAAGTTTCCAGGCGCCCATTTCCTCGATCTGCGTATCGGACACCGTGGAAATGCTGGCAGGCACTTTTTCCAATTTTTCCTCGCGCTTGGTGGCGGTGACGGTCACCGGTTCGAGGAGGAGGGTTTTGAGTTTCTCGGGCCCGTCCTTCCCCTTTTTCGCGTTGTCTCCGGCGAAGGCGGCGGTAGGCAACAACAGCAACATGAAGACGATGAGACATTGCAACACCAGCATGAACGAAGGCCCCCCTGTGCATGCGCTTCGCCCGAAAACCCCCGTCGCGACCGGGATCGAACCCCCTTGGCAGTGCGGCATGGAACTAGGGCGAAATTGATTTTCAGGATCAATATACCGGAACCTGCGTTCGCGCTAACCCGGGGCGGGTCAATTATTGATCCAAGCGGGGAACTTTTTCAGGCAAGCCAGGCACGGGGCGGCAACGGCCGGCTTGGCGCGAGGAGGGCCAGGCATGGGGAAGGGAGGACGGGCATGCGCGCGCACCCCGGGACGGAGCGCACGCGCATGCAGGTGGGACAGCATCCTTTTTTTAGTCTTCCGATGCAGTGGCCAGGGCGGTGTAGGCTCCGTCCTTGACGAGGAGCTGGGCATGGGTTCCCTGTTCGACGATGCGTCCGTGCTCCAAAACCAGAATCCGATCGGCGTGTTTGATGGTGGAAAGCCGGTGGGCGATCACCAACAGGGCCCGCTTGCCGCGAATGGAGGCCAGGGCGGCCTGAAACGCGGCTTCGTTTTCGCTGTCGAGATTGGAGGAAGCCTCGTCGAGCATGAGAATGGGCGCTTCGGCGAGCAGCGCCCGGGCAATGGCGATGCGCTGCCGCTGCCCGCCGGAAAGCCGCGCCCCCTGTTCGCCGCAGCGCGTGTCGTAGCCTTCCGGAAGCGCCGCAATGAACGTATGGGCCTGGGCCAGCCGCGCCGCGCGTTCCACTTCCGCCAGCGAGGCTTCGGGATTCCCGAGGCGGATATTGTCGGCAATGCTTTCGTTGAAAAGATGCACCTCCTGGGGCACCCAGGCGATTTTCCGGCGCAAGGCCGCCAGGGGGAGCTCGCGGATGTCCCGGCCGCCGAGCCGGACAGCCCCGCCCGTCACGTCCCAAAAGCGCAAGGCCAGCGCGGCGCAGGTGCTTTTCCCCGCGCCCGAAGCGCCGACCAGCGCCACCATTTCCCCGGGAGGCAGCGTCAGGCTGATCCCGTCGAGAATCGGCTTCTCGCCGGTGGCGTCATAGCGAAACCGCACGTTTTCAAAGGACAAGGTCGTGTCGTTTGGGATCGGGGCCTGGCCGTCGTCGCGGATGCAGCTCTTCTGGGTGAAGATGGTCAGGATGCGCCGTGCGCCGGCCCGCAATTCGCCGAGCTTGCGCGCGGTTTGGGTCACCTCGACGATGGGGACGAGCGCCGCGCCGGACAGCACCAGCATGAGCGGATACGAGGCCAGCGGCAGGCGCCCGGCATGCAGCAGCCAAAGCCCGACGATCGCCGCGGCCAGGGTCGCGCCGGCCACGGACAGATCGATGGCCGCGTGTTCGAGCCCGGCGCGGACGCCGTAGCGGCGTTGCGCCGCGGCAAGCGTGCGCGACCGTTCGCGAAGGCGGTCGAGAAAGTCGTTTTCCCGGCCGAAAAGAGCCAGTTCGCGCAGGGACTGGATGGTTTCCACGGTATCGGCGTTGAGCCGGCCCAGGTGTTCCATGACGATCCGGCCCTGGGCTCCGGCCCGGCTGGCCAGCCAATACGGCACCGAGGCAACGAGGAGCATGAACGGCAGCAGCGTCAGCGCGGCCAGGGGGTGCAAAAAGGCGAGGACAACGAGCGCGCCCAGCGGGACGATGATGGCGCCGACGTAATCGGCGAGCGTATGGGCATAAAAATGCTCCATCAGTTCCGCGTCCGCCGTGGCCACCGAGGCCAGCTCGCCGGTGCGCCGGCCCAGCACGTAGCGCGGGGCCGAGCGTTCCAGGCCGTCGTAAATGCCGACTTGCAGGGTTTCGATGAGGGAAAAGGCCAGCTCGTGGGACACGTAGGCCTGCCACTGGCGCGCGCCGACGGCGATGGCCACGGCGATGCCGAGAATCCCGAATCCGGACACAAGCTCCGCCGGCGGCGTTCCGGTTGCCGCCCGGCCGACCAGCCAGGCGCCGACGGCGAAGGTGGCAAGCGCTCCTCCCTGGCTGAGGATGCCGGAAAAAACGGTCCAGGCGAGCAGGCCCCACCGGCTTTTCACAAGGGGAATGAGGCCGAGCAGGCCGGCCCGGCTTTCGTTTGCGTCGGCAGCGGACGGTGCGGATGCGATCGTGGTCATGCGGCGGCTCCTTCCTGGGCGGCCATGAGTTTCGCGTAGACGCCGCGGGTGCGGGCAAGCTGTTCGTGCGCGCCTTCCTCGACCACGTTCCCCGCCTCGAGGACGAGAATGCGGTCGGCCTTGGCCACGGTGGACAGGCGGTGGGCGATGACGAGCGTCGTGCGGCGGGACGCCGGCGCTTCGATGGCTTCGCGGATGGCCCGTTCGGTGAGGCTGTCGACGCTGGACGTGGCCTCGTCGAGAATGAGGATGGGCGCGTTTTTGAGCAGCGCCCGGGCGATGGATAGGCGCTGCCGCTGGCCGCCGGACAGCTTCGCGCCGCGCTCGCCGATCTGGCTGCCGTAGCCGTCGGGCAGGCTCGCAATGAAGTCATGGATGTGGGCGGCCTTGGCCGCCGCGCGGATTTCGTCGGCGGTGGCGTCCGGCTTGGCGATCCGCAAATTGTCCTCGATCGAACCGTGAAAAAGGACCGTGTCCTGGGAGACGACGCCGAAAAGTTCCCGCAGGCGGTGAAGGGCCAAGTGCCGGATGTCCGTGCCGCCGATCCGAATCGTTCCCTCCCGGGGATCGAAAAACCTCAGAAGCAGCGAGACCAGCGTCGATTTCCCGGCTCCCGAGGGACCGACCAAGGCGACGAATTCGTTTTCGGCCACGGTGAACGACAGCTGCGACAAGGCCGCCGTCGTGCCGGTTTCATAGGCAAAGGTGACCTGCTCGAACGCGATGTCGTAGCGCCAGGGCACCGGTGCGGGATGGTCCGGTTCGCCGACCGGCGGCCGTTCGGCCAGAAGCGTCAGCATCGGCTCCGCAGCGCCCCCGGCGGACCAGGCCGTGTGGAATTCCTTTTCCAGCCGTTCGAGGGGGCGGAAAGCCTCCCGGGCGAGAAAGAGCGTCATGAAAAGCGGCAAGGGCGCAAGCTCGCCGGCCGCGATGCGCCAACTGTCGTAGGCGAGCGTCACGGCAATGCCGGAAAGGGTCAAAAGGCCGGTCAGGCCGTGGCGCACGAGCGTGACGTTAAGCGTCGCCATGCATTGGCGTCGAAGCGCTTGCGCCCGGAGCGCCAGCGCCTGGCGGCGCGCCTGGGTGGCGGCAAAGGCCTTCAAGGTGACAATGCCCTGGATGCTGTCGAGCAGATACGCGCCAAAGGCGCCCATGGCTTCGAACATGCCGGCGTGTTTGGGCATCCGCCAGCGCAACCAGAACCAGTCGGCGGCGGGATAGGCGATGACGAAAAGACCGAGCAACAGGGCAGAGCGCCAGTCCACATAAAAAAGCGCGGCCAACACCCCGTCGCATCCGAAAATGGCGATGACCACGGCCGGCAAATAGCGGCTGAAATAGGTTTCCAGCGCCTCGACCCCGGCGACGAGGGTGGTCTGCAGGTCGCCGGTCTGCTGTTTGAGGGTGATGCCCGGCCCGAGGGTGAGCAGATGCGACAACAGCTTTTCGCGTAACCGGGTTTTGACGGCCTGGGCCGTGGCGGTGGAGGCGATCTCCGAAGCCCAGAGCAAACCGGCCCGCAGCAGCGCGGCAACGGCAAAGGCGGCAATCCATGGCGTCGCCTCGCCGCCCCCCGCCCCCAGGATAAGGCGCGCCAGGGCCAAGGCCAGGAAAACACCCTGCGCCGCATAGCAGGCCGTGATCAGCAAGCCGAGCAAGACGCTCACGGCGAATTTGCCGGCAATGGGGCCAACAAGCTTTACGATAGATCCGTACATCAACGCGGCTCCCTGTTGGATCATTGTGACCGCAGCACCATGACTGGCGGTCAGCCGCACCATACAGGGGGACGCCGTCCCGCACTAACCCGCGACGGGACTATTCTTGATCCGCAAAGGGAATTCCGACCGGCCGACGCCTGGGAACCGGAAGCGCGTTTGAAAACGGAGCAAGGGGACGGCACGGGCCTGCACGCGCCCGGCGACACGGCCGCTCTCTCCGCCAGCACGCGCGGCGTTTCTCAACATCCTCCCCGGACGCGCCCGTAGTCCTTGGGATTGAGGCCGTAGCGCTCCCGAAAGGCCCGGCTGAAATGGCTCAGGCTCTGATACCCGATTTGATACGCGGCCTCGCTTACGGTCACATCGCCGGAAACAAGCAGTCCCCGGGCACGCTCCAAACGATACTCGCGGAAATATTCGAAGACAGGCCGCCCGAAGACCTGTTTGAATCCGATTTTCAATTTTTTTTCATTCATGCCGACCAACTTGGCCAGCATGGCCACGCTCGGCGGATTTTCGAAATCTTTGACAAGGAGATCCTTGGCGGCCTGGATGCGTTCCACATCCTTTGTCCGCAAGGTTTTCTTGTTCTGCTTTTCGTCGGGATCAGCGCCAAGGCATTCATTTAACTGCCACGCCAGGAGTTCCAATACCCTGCTTTCCAGAAATATTTTTTGAACGCCGCCGCTGTATTCATTGTGTATTATCTGCATGAGAAGCGCTGTCTTGGCAGAGTGTTCCGTCCCACGCCAATAAAATTGATTTTTATGTTCAGATATGACGTTTTTTAATGCGCAAGTGAGTTTTCTTTTGTCTTCCTTGAAATACATATCCAAAAACGATGGTGTCGTCAAAACGCTTACAACAAACACGCCTGATTCGTTGTCGCTTTCAAGAATGCCCGATGTCTCTGGAAAGTAGTAAATGCCGTTGCACCCTTGCCTGAGAAGATGCGTCTGGTTCTTGAAAGCGCCATCGTGGTACGTGCAGCGATTGGCTCCCGACACGATGAATCCAAATTGCACCGGCGCGTTGTCGATTTCAAACTTGAATCTGGCCTCGATGCCGGGTCGTACGGCCGATATATTGAGGAGAAGTTCCGGCCGCAGGGCAATGACCCGGCTTGCTGTGGACATCACCCCCTGCTTGGCTTTGACCCGGTAATCGACGTGGGGCGCGCATCCTTGCGTCCCCCCCCTGACATTGAATTGATATTTCATAAGAACCCCTCGAAAGAATACCCTGTTGCGCCGGCATGTGTTGGGATCGCCGAGAGCGATGACGTCCGGCGTGTGGCGTCGTTTTGCAGCGGAGCACGTCGCTCGGTCCTGCCAAGCCCCTTTGGGCTTCCATCCGGGGTCGCACTGGCGGCCAAAGATTGGAGGAGCGGTAGGCGTTGACAATGAGATTGATTCTCATTTATATCTAAACCCGCTCGAAGACAAGCCGGAAGGCCCAGGCTCCGACACATGCCGGCGCATGGCGCCGGCATGCCGGAGACGGCAGAGTGAAGGGAAGGAGGTTGTGGTCACGTCGGCACGCCCTGCATGGGCATCGCCCGGAGTCGAACCGGAAGCGGGCGGCCTTTTCGGCGGTTTGCGGACCGTGCTTTGTCTTCCTCGCGGCGGTGTGCGTCTGTCGGCTCGGCTCTGATCGAAGCGTATCCGCAACCAAACACGCCGACGCACCGTCGCCGCCGCCGAAACGAGAGGCGTATCGTCTTCTCGCACGGATGCGGCCGGACGACGGCGTCGGGAAAAAGGAACCGCTTTTTGGAACAGTCTCTACATATCTTGCGGCCCACCCCGACCTCGGTCTCGATCCGGCACAGCATTCCGGGCCGTCTCCGGGTGCGGGTCCGTCCGGGAAGCTCTGCGCCCGGCCTGGCCGCGCTCTGCCAGTCCCTGCCCGGCGTGCGGTCCGTGCGCGTGAACCCGGCCTGCGCCGCCATTGTCCTTGCCTACGATGCCGGCCAGACCGGGGCGGAATGCCTGGTGCGGGCCATCCGGGAAGCCTCGGGTGGCCTCGTCGCAGCCGCGTTGCCGCAGTCGGGCGCCCGCGTCGCCTGTGCCTGCGGAGCGTCCGCCCCGTCAAAAACGAGCGTGGGCCGGCAATTTGTCCGCTTCCTCTCGCTCTCCGGCGTCATGGCCTACGTCTTCGTACGCAAGGTCGTGTTCGGGGCGGTGCTCTCCGAGGCGGCCCTGTCGCCGCTGGGGCTGATCGCCCTGGCCGCCGCCGTGCCCGTGGTTCGGGAGTCGTTGCGCCACGCCCGGGAGAAACGCTTCACCCTGGAAGGCTTCCTGGCCGCCGGCTGCGCGGCCGCCGCCTTTTCCGGACAGGCCCTTACCGCCCTGGAGATCCTCTGGATCCAAAGCGGTGCGGAAACCCTCAAGGCCTGGGTGTCGGAGCGGTCCCGCAAATCCATTTCGGCCATTTTGGATCTCACGGCCAAAAACACCTTCATCCTGGCCGGCGACGTCGAGGTGGAGGTGCCGGTTTCCGCCGTCAAACCGCGCGACATCGTGGTGCTGCACACGGGCGAGAAGATTTCGGTCGACGGCCGCGTTCTCGTAGGCGAGGCCCTGGTGGACGATTCGCCCATCACCGGCCGGGCCGAGCCGGCCCATGTCGGTCCGGGCGACCAGGTCTTCGCCGGAGCCTACGTGCGCCAGGGCATCATCCAGGTCCGGGCCGAATGCGTGGGGGACCGGACCTACCTGGCCCGCATCATGCGGCAGGTCGAGGACTCCCTGGAAAAC
This sequence comes from Desulfovibrio sp., assembly GCA_003525525.1. Lineage (GTDB taxonomy): Bacteria > Desulfobacterota > Desulfovibrionia > Desulfovibrionales > Desulfovibrionaceae > Solidesulfovibrio. The sequence continues at coordinate 8,276 of DQED01000131.1, read as the reverse complement.
AAGGCCCCCATCGAGTCCGTGGCCGACAACCTGGCCCGGTCCATGGTGCGGCTGGGAATCGCGGCCACCGGCCTGACCTTGCTCGCCACGGGCAGCCTCTGGCGGGCGTTCACGGTCATGATGGTCATGGCCTGCCCCTGCGCCACGGTGCTTTCGGCCCAGACGGCCGTTTCCGCCGCCATTTCCGCCGCCGCCAAACGCGGCATTCTCATCAAGGGCGGCCGGTATCTGGAAGAGGTGGGCAAGGCGGATACGGTCTGCTTCGACAAGACCGGCACGCTCACCAGCAACCAGCCGCGCATCGAATGCATTCTCAACTTTTCCGATCTCGACGAGAACGAACTGCTGCGCTGGGCCTATTCGGCCGAGATGCACAACCACCATCCCCTGGCCATGGCCATCCGCAACGAGGCCGTAGCCCGGGAGATCGACCCCATCTCCCACGTGGTGTGCGAGTTCACTCTGGGCAAGGGCGTCCGCGCGGTCATCGGCGAAGACGTCATCCGTCTTGGAAACCGGAAATATCTTGACGAGAATGGTATAGAAACAAGCGGCCGCATGCGGGATGTCGGACCGCTCATGGATCGCGGGCTGACGGTCATTTTCTTGGCAAAGAATGCCGAGATTCTCGCTGCCTTGGCCTTTGCGAACGAATTGAGGCCCGAGGCCGGAGCCACGCTGGCCTCCCTGACCCGCGCCGGCGTGTCCACCGTTGCCCTGGTGACGGGGGATACGGAAAGGACAGCTCTCGATCTGTGCCGCCAATTGAATATTGACCTGTGCCACCATTCGATACTGCCCGAGCAAAAGGGCGCTATCGTCAACCAGCTCCGGCAGGGAGGGCACACGGTGATCATGGTCGGCGACGGCATCAATGACGCCCTGGCCCTGGCCGAGGCGGACATCGGCATCGCCATGAGCGCCGGCGGGGCCGACGTGGCCATCGAGGCGGCGGACATCGCCCTCGTTCGCGACGACCTGGCCGACATCGTCTACGTCCACGCCTTGAGCCGCCGCACCGTGGAGGTGGCGCGGCAGAACTTCTGGATCGCCACGTCCACGAACATCGGCGGGGCGATTGCCGGAGCGGTCGGCATCCTCTCGCCCGTGGCGGCCGGGTTGTTGCACATCGTGCACACGCTCGGCGTGCTGGCCAATTCCTCGCGGCTGTTTTTGCCCCTGCCGGAGGCGGCGGCGACGGAACCCCGCCGGCTCCCGGCGATACCGCCGCGCAACCCCGAACCGGAGCAAGCATAGTCCATGAACATGCAGGAACTGTTGGAAATGCGCACCTTGGTCGACGTCGTGCATCACGTCCCTGGCCGGCTGCGGCTGCGGCTGGACCCGCGCCTGCGCGAGCACCCGGCGGCCCGGGAACTCGGGAACTGGAGTGCCAACGGTTCCGCCATCCTCGCCACGCGGCTCAATCCCGTGGCCCGGTCCCTCGTCGTCAGCTATGACCCGAAACGGATCGATCCCGCCGTATTGGAAGAATTTTTGGCCAGTGCCGACGACACGCGTGCCCAGGCGTTGGCCGAAACACTCGCCAATTATTTTGGCGTAACACCCCAAGCCTAGAGGAGAACACGGAATGGAAAACGCGACGTATCAGGAAGGATGCGCCATGGGCTCGCCGGCGGCAGGCCAGCAGGCGGCCTACGCCGGGTCGTCCGAGGCCGGACCGTCCGGTTACGCGCCCGGGCAGGCAGCCGCTTCGCAACAGGGCGAACCGCAGCACCAGGCCCAAGTCCAGGCCGGAGCCAACGCTTCAGGTTGCGCCGAAGCCGTCGCCGCACCCCAGGGCGCCATGGAAGCCCAGGGCCCTGTCGGTCCGTCAATGGCCGGGCCGGCGCAGGCCGGGCCTCAGGCGTATGCCGCGCCCCAGGGCCAGGCCGCTGCTCCTCAGGGCTACGCCGCCCCGCAGGGCTACGCCGCCCCGCAGAGCTACGCCGGGCCGCAGGGCTACGCCGCTCCGCAGGGCTTTGCCGCCCCGCAGGGCTATGCCGCCCCGCAGGGCTATGCCGCCCCGCAGGGTTACGCCGCTCCTCAGGGCTATGCCGGGCCGCAGGACAACGGAGGCCCCAAGGGAGGCCCCCAGGGCAAGCCGGCCGGACAATCCGGGCATGAGCAGCCGGGGCATGTATGCAATTGCGGCAAACACGAAGCCGCCCCTGAAAGCCCTTACGGTCCTCAGGCGGGGATGCCCTTCGGTCCCCAGCCCGGCATGGCGTACGGTTTTCAGCCCGGTTACGGCCCGCAACCCGGCATGCCGTTCGCTCCCCAAGGCCCGCAGCCGGCCTATGGCCCGCAGCCGGGGATGGCCGCTGGCCCCCATTCCGGCGCGATGGCTGGTCCGCAGCCGGGATTTCCTCCCCATCCGGGCATGACGGCCGGTCCCCAGCCCGGCATGCCGTACGGGTACCAGCCCGGATACGGCCCGCAACCCGGCATGGAGTTCGGTCCCCAAGGCCCGCAACCGGCCTACGGTCCGCAGCCGGGGATGGCCGCTGGTCCGGCGCCGGAGGCCGAACATGAAGGATGCGGCGGGAAAAAGGGCAGCTCCGGCGGTCCGGCCGGCTTCGGCGCCTTCCCCGGTTTCGCCGGGCAGGCCGGGTTCGGCGCGCCGGCCTTTGCGGCCATGGCCGGCATGCCCGGTTTTGGGGGTGAGGACCCCCAGCACCTGCAGAACCGCTACGGCCAGATGCTGGCCATGTGCAACGATATCATGCAGGGCAAGGCCGATCCGGTCAAAATCGCCTCGTTTCTGACGGCAAACGGCACCCACTTCTGGAAAGGGGCCATTGTCGGCGCGCTCGTCACCTTCGTCCTCACCAACAGCTCCGTCAAATCCGCTCTGGGCGACAGCTTCTCCGCGATTTTCGGCGGAGCCAAGTCCGCAGAACCGACCGCGTAACCGCCAACCAAACCAGAAGGAATTCCCATGTACCTCTACCAGAACAATCAGCAGTACCCCACCCCCCAGCGGCTGAGCAACCTTCCTGCCGGCGCCATCGCCACCATGGGCCTCGTCGGCGCCCTGCTCGGCGGCGTGGTGACGGCCGCCCGCGACATGCGGGACGTGCGGGCCGGGACCATGGAGCGCGGCGAGATGGTCGGCGACGTGGTCAAGGAGTCCCTGGGCACGGGCCTGGCCACGGCCGTGGGCACGGCCGCCGGCGGCATGGTCTTCCGCAACGGCGCCCTGGCCCTGGCCACCATGGCCGTTGTCGGCATCGGCACCAAGTACCTGTACGACGGGGTGGTGAGCGCCGCCCGCGATGCGAAAAAGACCGCCGAAGCCCCGGTGAAGGCCACCAACAAGAAGGCTTAGCCAGGAAACCGCCATGTCACAATATCCGCAATATCCGCAATATCCGCAGTACCCGTATGCCGCCGGGACCGGGCAGTACGCCCAGGTCGATCCCTCGGGATATGCCGCCCAGTCCGGCTACTACGCTCCGGCGCAGACCTCGTGGACCCAGGGTTGGTTCGCCGTGACCGATCCCGGCTACATCAAGGGACTGCTGCTCGGCGCGGCCGCCACCTACCTGCTGACCAATCCCAAGGTGCAGCGCGCCATGGTCAAGGGCGTGGTGACGCTTTGGACCTCGGTCCAGGGCAGCGTGGAGGAGGTCAAGGAGCAGATCCAGGACATCAAGGCCGAAATGAGCATGAAGACCGATGCGGACAAGAAATAACAGCGACATTGCCCGTCAGCGCGAACTGGCCAAGATCGGCATGAGCGTCTCCCTCGGGACGCTGGTGGCCACGGGGTTTCTCTCCCGCATGGCCGGGTCCTGGACCCAGGGCACGCGCAATCTGCATTTGTGCGCGGGCGTGGCGCTGGTGGGTTTCTCGTATTGGCATTGGACGCTTTATCCGCAAACCGCGCTTTCCAAAGGACGTTTTGCATGACCTCTGCCCAGGCGTTTCCAACGCCCGGGATGCGCGTGGGCCACTTCCGGGTGGCCCACGCCCTTTCCCGGCGTGTGCGGCTGAAGTCTCCCCTGCTTGGCGATTCCGCTTTCGATGCCGTGTATTTTCAGGCCCTGCTGGAAGCGTTGCCTGGCGTTTCCGAGGTCCGGATCAATGTTCGGGGAGCTTGTCTCGTCCTGGGCTATGACGGCAGACCCGAAACGTGGCGGAAAATCGTCCAAAGTCTCGTCGAGATGCCGGACGAGGCCTTCGTGTTGACGGGGGACGCCGAATCCGCGGTCACCGGCTCCGACGTGGCCGTCAAAGCCCTGATCACCCTCTTTTCCCAGGCCCTTCCATGGCCGGCCAAGGCGCTGCTCGGGTGGAGCCTGGCCATGGGCGTCATCGTCAAAGGCGCGGAAACCTTATTCACGCGCGGCATCAAGGTGGAAACCCTGGACGCGACGGCCATCGGCCTGGCGCTTGTTCGCGGCAACTATTTCACCGCCGGCTCCATCACGACGCTGCTCGCACTGGGCCAGTATCTGGAAGGGCAGAGCGAGCAACGCTCCACGGCCCTGCTCAAGGGCCTGATGCGTCCCCAGGTGGAAACCGTTTGGGCCGTCCGCGACGGCGTCGAGGTGCAAACGCCTCTTGCCCAGATCGCTGCCGGCGACCTTGTCGTGTGCGGCGCCGGCGAACTCATTCCCATCGACGGGGTGGTGGCCGAGGGAGAAGCCTCCGTCAACCAAAGCTCCATCTCCGGCGAATCCGTGCCGGTCCATATCCGGCCCGGCGACGCGGTCATCTCCGGTTCCGTGGTCGAGGAGGGCCGGCTGACGATCACGGTCGAGCGGGTGGGCTCGGAAACCTCCATGGCCCGCATCGGCCGTTTCATCGACCAGTCCCTGCGCGGCAAGTCCAAGACCCAGACCAAAAGCGCCGCCCTGGCCGACAAGCTCGTCCCCGTCACGCTGGGTTTGAGCGGTCTCATGCTCGTGGCCACCCGCGACGTGAACCGGGCGACTTCGGTTCTGACCGTCGATTTTTCCTGCGCCGTGAAACTGGCCAGTCCCGTGGCCGTGCGTTCGGGCATGTATGCGGCCGGACAGGCCGGCGTGCTGCTCAAAGGCGCCTGCGCCCTGGACGCCTTGCAGGATGTGGACACCATCGTTTTCGACAAGACAGGGACGCTGACCACAGGCCAGATTACCGTTACGGACATCCTCCCCGGAGACGGACTGACGGAAGCGGAGGTGCTCGCCCTGGCCGCCGGCGCGGAGGAGCATTACGACCACCCCGTGGCCCGGGCCGTTGTACGCGAGGCCAGACAGCGCGCCATAGCCTTGCCGCCGATCAGCCGGGTCGATTTCATCGTGGCGCACGGCGTGGCCGCGTCCGTCGACGGGAAGCACATCCTGGTCGGAAGCCATCACTTCGTCGCGGAGGACGAGGGCGTCGCGTGCGCCCACGTGGATGACGTCGCCAGGCAACTCCGTCGCCAGGGCAAATCACTGCTCTACGTCGCGCGGGAGGGCAAGCTGGCCGGGCTCATCGCCCTTCGGGACGATGCCAGGCCGGAGGCCGCGGAAGTATTGGAAGCGCTCAAGGCTTCCGGCATCAGGAAGATCGTGGTGCTTACCGGCGACCACAAGGACACGGCCCAGGCCTTGGTCCGCCAGCTTCCCCAGATCGACGATTTGCACTACGAACTCAAGCCCGAGGACAAGGCCTCCATCGTGGAGGGTCTCAAACGGGAAGGGCGCACGCTGGCGTTCGTCGGCGACGGCGTCAACGACGCGCCGGCCCTGGTGACCGCCCATGTGGGCATCTGCATGCCCAAGGGGGCCGATCTGGCCCGGGAAGCGGCGCAAGTCCTCCTCCTGCATGAGGATCTGCAGACCCTCGTCGTGGCCAGGCAGGCCGCCATCCGCACCAATTCCATCATCCGGCAGACGTTCGGAGCCACCATCGGCTGTAATTCCTTGATCATGCTGCTGGCCACCGCCGGGATGTCCCCGGTGCTCGCGGCGCTGCTGCACAATGCCACGACGGTCGGGATACTCGGCTACGCAGCCATGGCGGCATCGCGTCCGCTGGCGCGAACCGCGGCCGTTGTGCCCCACGCTTCACCCAGGGAGGAATCATGTTGACCACGCTTGCCGCCGCTCCCGTCGGGGTGCCTCTTGTCATCGACAGGATCGCCGGCCACGACTTCGCCGCGCGCATGTCCCGGCTGGGGCTGTACGAAGGGGCGATCCTGACGCGCCTGGACGACAGCGTCGCCATCGGCCCGGCCAAGATCAGCGGGCCGGGAGGCGAAGTCACTTTGAGCGGCTGGCTGGCGGCCAAGGTGATCGTCCACCTCGACGACGACAGCCGCCTGCCCCTTCTGGAATGCGTCCCTGGCGACAGCGGCCATATGGAAGGCATTACCGGGCACCAGGAGATCGAAGAGATTTTGGCCATGCTCGGCGTGAAGGAAAACGACCGCATCACGTTTTTGCGGCGTCTGCCGCCGATGCTCTACAAGGCCGTGGTCGACGGGAAGGAGCGCGTTCAGATCAACGAAGGCATGGCCGCGAAGATCTTGGGGGATACCCCAAGCGGAACGGCCCAGTTCTGCTCGGTCGGCGTCGGCGAACGCTTTACCGTCCGGCGGATCCTTGCCGGCGCGCATGCCAGTGAAAGCCTTGAAGGATTGGGCATACGGCCGGGCGTCCGGCTTGAACTGACGCAAGTGGCGGCAGGGCAGGTGGTGACGTTCTCGCAAAAAACGCCCATCGTCTGCACGACGCGGGACGGGCTGCGTCTTTATTTCCAGGAGAAGGACGCCACGAGAATTCTCGTGGAGGCAGATGCCGCGGGTTCCTGAGCGGATAAGGGAGGAGGCGGTTCCCGGGCCGCTGGCCACCCGCTGGGGCCATGGCCCGCCAGGGACCAGTCCGAGGCATTCCAACGCATCTTTTTGGTCCGCATCCTGGCGGCCATCGTCGTCTATCGCCGCCACTTTTCGACACATCCCAGCAATTTCGCGCTGCTATAGACAGAGCCAGGCTGCGTTTTCCCTTTGACCGCCGGGAGGTTGCGCGCTATACCACGCCCGCCCCGGACCCGGTCCGGGCGAGTCCTTATTTTGCGGAGACCTGCCGATGCTCCCCTTTTTTGGCCCCAAGACCCAGAAGGACTTTGCCGAGAAGCTGTACGGCAAGCCGCGCAAGTACCGGCTGCGCCGTAACGGCGCGGCCGTGTTCGTATCGGGCCGCCTGCTGGCCCATTACCGCCGCGACGTCCTGCCCGACGGCCTCATGCCGCCGGCGGCGGGGCGCGTGGAACTTCTCGGCGTGCTTCTTTCCGCGGCCGGCCGGTTCGTGGTCTATTACGCCGTGTCCTATCCCGAGAGCGAGGACATCGCCGGGCGGCACGAATACGTGCATGCCTGCCCGAGCCTCGACGCGGTGCGCGATTTTCTGGGGGCGATGCATTATCCGGACAAGGGCGAATTCGCGGACGCCATCCTGGTGCGCGCGGCCAAGACCCTGGCCGCCAATGCGCAGACCGCGCCCCTTGCCACGGAGATCTTGCGCCAGATGCCGGATGCGACGCCGGAGCCCGAAAACGTCGAAACCGGCGACGACACGGCAGGCGTTGCCCCCGCCGCAACGTCCCCCGCGCCGGCAGCAGGGAAGGGCGCGCCGCAGGAGCCCTCCGAAACCGCGCCCAAAGCCGACGGCACTCCTTCCTGACGCAACGACCCCGGAATCCGCCGCAGCGAACCCCGGGGTCGTCCCCTTTCTTTCCCAGCCCTCCATCAAGGGGGTCCGGGGGGGATTATCCCCCCCGGCCGCCGGAGGCGTCTTGAATTCTTCTTTCCCCTTATCTCACATCTGGCGCAGCAGCAGGCGTTTGCCGTAGGTGTCGCGCTCGTCCACGTTGTCCTTGCCCGGCCGCACGAAGCGCAGGGCGTGGGCGGTGCAGCCCGTGACGCAGGCCGGATCGAGGCCTTCGTCGATGCGGTCGCGGCAGTAGTCGCACTTGACCACCTTGCCCGTGGCCTCGTTCCACTGCGGGATGCGCCAGGGGCAGGCCTGGATGCAGGCCTTGCAGCCCACGCACAGCTCCTCCTTCACGTAGACGACCCCATCCTCCTCGCGCCGGGTCATGGCCCCGGTGGGGCAGGCCGGCACGCACCAGGGCCGTTCGCAGTGGAAGCAGGACATGTAGAGATTGAGGAGCCGCGGCTTGGCCTTGACCATGTCCGGGCCCACGGTGACGAGCTTGCCCGGTTTGGCCGAGGGCGGCACGGCGTTTTTGACCTGGCAATGCACTTCGCAGGCGTGGCAGGCGATGCAGCGCTTCTT
>DQED01000390.1:212-2769 GCA_003525525.1 Desulfovibrio sp. | reverse complement strand
CGGGCGCGGCGGCCGTGGGCGCGGGCGGAACGGCCGCGACCTGCGTCGCCGTGCCGCCGGAGAAAAGACCCGGCCGTTTGAGGATGGCAAGACCCAGCACCACGGTTGCGGCCAGCGCAACCGCGCCGATGATGATCATTTTGTCGCCGCGCGTCAGTGCCATGCGTTTCTCTCCTGCGTCGCCGCGACGCCTTCGCATCCGGCTTTCGGCCGGTAACGCTACCCGAGCTTGCCGTTTCCCTCAAGGGGGCGGTCCCTGCCCGGCGCGGCCCGGCCGGGAGGGCGGATGCGTTGACAATACGGCGCGTTTTCGTGTTTCGTTTCGGAAACGGGAGGGCCGCATGCAAAACAAGGTCCGATCCGTGCGGGTGCCGCCGGAAATCGAAACCCTCGACCTCTCGAGCCTCGTCAAGGAATGCGCGCGCCATCTGCGCGACCTGGAGTCGGCGAGCCTGCTCTCCTCCCAGGGCAACGCCGAGGCGGCCGAGGCGCTGGTGCGCGCGCGCCAGGCCGATCTCGGCCGGCGCGTGGGCAAGCTGGTGTTCGAGGCCGGCAAGCGCGGCCGGGAGAAAAAATGAACCGCCCTGCCCTTGCGGCCCGCAGCCGGAGGGCGTAGGCCTGCGCCGACCGCCGTTTGCGGGCGCACCCCAGGGAGGCCGGACGTCATGGCGCGAACGATTCCGTTTATCTTTGTTGCCGGCTGGCTCATTTTGTTAACCAGCGCCCCGGTCCGCGCCGGGGTGACCCTCGACGGCGACACCTGTCGCCAGGTGTTCGACAATCCCCGCGCCGAGCACATCGCCTGCCGCACGGGCTTCCGCCTGGACGCGGCCACGCGCGCCCGGCTCGAATCCTCTTCCTTCGGCCTCGTTTCCGACATTTCCTGCGCCGCGGAACTGACCGCCGACCGCTCCGAGGTCATCAGCCGGGTGCACGCCGGCGGCGACGTCGCCCTGCCCCAGCAGGAAGTGCGCTGCAAGCTCGTTTCCGGCGGCGATCCGCTGCCCGTGCGCTTCCATCTCGCGCCCGTGGTGCGCATCGACAAGAAGACCCGGCGCGCCGTGGACGCGCGTCTCGGCATCCGCGACCTCACGGGCATTCCCGAGCCCCTGGCCACGGCCGTGGCGGAATTCCTCAATGCCGAGCCCACCCTGCGCAAGAGCCTCGTCCAGGCGGCCAACGAGATCCTGCCGAACCTGCCCCCGCGCTGAGCGGGGCCGCGGCAGGCACACCCCGCCGCAACCCCGCGTATTCCCTTTGCGCGCCCTCACTGCGCACACGCGGGAAAGCGCGGCAGCTTGCCGATGTCGTCGGCGTCGTGCTGCACTACCAGCGTAGCCCGCAGCGTCTCCGCGATTTCCCGCAACCGCTGCATGGAGGCCAGGGACCGTGCCCTGTCGGCATTGAACGACGGCACCGCCCCCGCCGCCAGCTGCTCCTCGAAGATGGCGACGTCGCCGCTGAGCAGCACCGGACCGGCTTGCGCCAGCCTGACCAGCAGCGCGTAGCTGCCCTGCGTGTGCCCGGGCATGGCGAGCATGACCACGGAGCCATCGCCGAACACGTCCCTGTCGCCCGTGACGGTTTCGACCGGCGCATGCCCCGTGTGCCACGGCGCAAGCAGCTGCAGGTTCATGGCGAAAGGCGGCGGATCGGCGGCAAGGGCCTCGAAATCGGCCCTGCCGATGAGCAGCGTCGCGCCGGGGAAATCCGCGGCCTGGCCGACATGGTCGAAATGGGCGTGGCTCACGCCCAGGCGCGCGATATCGCCGGGCGCGACGCCAAGGGCCTGCAACTGCCGGACGATGGTCGTCCCGAGCGTCGCGGACATGGGGCCGTCGCCAAGGGGCGCGCCGAGCAGTTCCCCGGGCAGGCCGGCGTCCCACAGCAGGTACGCGTCGTCATGGCGAATCAGGTAGCAGCTGTTGGCGAGCGTCTTCTTCTGGCCCGCATAACGGAATGTGTCGGAAAAAAGGTCGAGGTCGTCGGCCTGGATCGTGCCGCAGTCGAGCCGCCACAGGCGCACCGTCGCGGCGTCGGCGAGCGACGCCGCGAGCGCAAGCGCCAGCGCCGCGAGGCAACAAGCCTTCAGGAACATGGTCCCTCCTTCGGGTTGCGCGGCAGCGCCCCATGCGCCGGCCGCCGAAAGGAACCTACGCCGCCCGGCGTCGCGGCCCGTCTCCGTCGCGCCCGCAAATGTGCCCGAAACGCTCGAATGCCCGTTGCCTGCGGGGGAGGCTTCCTGCTACCCCTGCCCCATGCATGCCGACACGCCCCTGCCGCAGGCGGATGCGGCGACCGAGCAGCGGCGTCTTGCGCAGCGCCTGCTCGAACGGTTGCGGCCGCTTGCGGCCGATGCCGCCAACCCGCGGCACGCGCACGGACGCGGCCCGCAGCTTTTCCGCCACCGCTGCCTCGAGCGGGAACGCATCGCGCGCATGCGCGCGCCCCTGCCCCTGCTCGGCATCGTCCTGCGCGGGACCAAGGAATTCTGGCTCGGCGACGCCGCGCAGCGGTTCGGCCCGGGGCTGCCGTTCGTCGTGCCGGCGCGGCTCTG
>DQED01000390.1:0-174 GCA_003525525.1 Desulfovibrio sp. | reverse complement strand
CTACGAATCCCTGTTCGTCGAGGTGGACGGGCCGCCGCGGGAACTCGCCGCCACCGCGGCGCGTCGTCCCTTCTTTCGCAACGGCCCGGGCATGGGAATCAGGCTGACGGAGGAGCGCGTCGAGGCGCTCGCGCACGCGGCGCGCGCCCTGGGCGCTTCGGCGCACGCGGCGAC
>DQED01000010.1:10834-11589 GCA_003525525.1 Desulfovibrio sp. | reverse complement strand
CCCGCGCCATCCCAGCCGGTGCAACCGCCCGTCGCCGCGGCAAACGGCGACGCCTCGGCACTGGACAAGGCCGCTGCGGCGCTCAAGGAAAACGCGGCGGCGGCCGCGCCCGTGGCTGTGGAGAAGGTCGGCGGACGCACGCGCCTCGCCGTGGGCGGCCAGACCTTCTTCGCCGACCAGATGGTGCCCTGGGCGTTGTCCCTGGGCAGCCGGCTGGTGTCGGGGCTGTTGCTCTTTTTCGCCGGCATCTGGGTCGCCGGCCGGCTGACGGCGCTGCTCTCGCGGCTCATGCGCCGGCGAAACGTCCCGTCCGAGATCGTGTCCTTCGTGGGCAGCCTCGTGCGCTATGGCCTCTACCTCGTCGTGCTCATCGCCGCACTGGGACAACTCGGGCTCAACGTCAGTTCGCTGCTCGCGCTTTTCGGCGCGGCCGGCCTCGCCCTCAGTCTGGCGCTCAAGGACACGCTTTCGAACTTCGCCTCGGGCGTGATGCTGCTGCTGTTCCGCTTCTTCCGCGTGGGCGACCGGGTCAACGTTCCCGGCGCGGCAGGCGCTTCGGGCGTTGTCGCGTCCATCGACGTCTTCAACACCGTCATCCGCTCGGACACGGGCGATGTCATCATCGTGCCCAACTCCAAAATCGTGGGCAACGTGCTCGTGGTCACGCCCGCGAACGGAACGTCGCCGAAAGGATAGTGAGCGCGACCGAGAGCTTCCGAAGCGTTCCCGTGTTCTCCCCCCTTTCGGGAGGTCCA
>DQED01000010.1:251-10828 GCA_003525525.1 Desulfovibrio sp. | reverse complement strand
CCGCCGGAGGCATCTTCCTCTCTCTTCTCCCTTCCCCCCTACGCCAAACGCAGGCGGCCGGCGTCGAGGCGGTAGACGCTCTGGATTTCCGGGATCACGTCGCCGCGGCGGTGCACGGCCGCGATGACCGTGACGCCGCTTCGCGCCGCGGCCGAGACCGCTTCCATGGCCAGCCGCCGCGACGGGCCGTCGAGGCCGGAGAAGGGTTCGTCGAGGAGCAGCAGGCGCGGTTCGCCGACCATGGCCCGGGCCAGGAACAGCCGCCGCGTCTGGCCGGCGGAGAGCCGCCCCAGCCGGCGTGCGGCAAGATCGGCCACGCCGAAAAATTCCATCCAGCGCCTGGCCGCCGCGAAATCGGCGGGNNAGAAGGTTCCGCGTAGATTCCCATGGTGGCGGCGATGCCGGACGTGACGAGTTCCAGGGCGGAAAGGTCCTTGTCGTAATCCGCTTCGAGCTCGAAGGAGACCATGCCGATGCGCCGGCGGATCTCGCGCAGGTCCGTGAACCCTTCCGGCGCGGCGAGCCCCGGCCGCATGGCCCGGCCGCCGAGCGCCGGGTGGTGTTCGCCGGCGATGAGCCTCAGCAGCGTGGACTTGCCCGCGCCGTTGGCCCCGAACACGGCCATGTGCCCGCCCGGGGAAACCGTCAGGCAGATGTCCTTGAGGATTTCCTTGCGCGCCAGAAAGACCGTGGCGTGCTCGAGCACGACCAGCGGCAGCCCCTCCCGGGGCGCGTCCTCGGCCGGGGGCGTCGCGGCCTGTTCCCGGACCGGGCCGTCCATGGCCTTGCGATAGCGGGCGAGCACGACCGCGGCCGGCCCGGCGTCGATGATCCGGCCTCCGGCCAGGGTGATGCCCTTGGCCTCTCCGGGCGGCAGGGCCGCGCCCTGGTGGCTGGTGAGCACGATGGCCGCGCCGTCTGCGGAGGCTTTGGCGACGGCGCGTGCGGCCGTTTCCTGCGCCGCGTCGTCCAGGCCGTCGAGGAATTCGTCGAGGAAAAGGACCAGCGGGCGCGTGGCCAGGGCGCGGGCCAGGAGCACGGCGCGCAGCTGGCCGTTGGAAAGCGCTTCCACGGGCGTGTCCAGCAGGTGCGCGATGCCGAGCAGGTCCGTGACCTTGGCCAGTTGCGCGAGCTCCCCGGGGCTGGGCTTGCCCTGGATGTAGACGGCGTCGCGCATGCCGGCGAGGATCACGGTGCGCGCCGGCAGTGGCGCGCACAGCCGTTTGGTCGCGCGCTGGATTTCCGGGGAGACGATGCCGCAGCGCTCGCGCACGCCGATGGGAGAGGCCCGGCCGGGGCCGTTGTCCGCGACGTAGGCGCGCACGCCCCGTCCGTCGTCGTCGGGCCAGATGTCGCCGCGCAGAAGCCGCAGCAGGGTGGATTTGCCGGAACCGTTGCCGCCGAGCACGAGCAGGCGTTCGCCCGGACCGAGCGTCAGGCTCGCGTCCGAGAGCGCAGGCCGGCCGGAAAAGGAGACACAGGCGTTTTCAAGGGTGATGCGTAAAGTGGATATGGCCATAAGTCGGGAACAAAAAACGGGCCTCCCGCGAGAGGCCCGTTTCAAGAGTCAGAAGTTCAAACACGTTAGAGCAGTCCGGCCTCGCTGAGCGCGGTTTTGAGCTTTTCGCGGTTCGCGGGCGCAAGCGGCACCATGGGCAGGCGCACCTCGAACGGGAAGCGGCCCATCATGGCCAGGGCTTCCTTGGTCGGGGCCGGGTTGGTCTCGAGAAAGGCGGCCCGGTACAGGGGGCTCATGGCGTAGTGCAGCGCCTTGGCCTTGGTCAGGTCGCCGGAGAGCGCGGCGTCGCACATCGCGGCCATTCTACTCGGCACGAAGTTGGAAACCACCGAGATGACGCCGCAGCCGCCGATGGCCATGGTGGGCAGGGCCGTGAAGTCGTCGCCGGAGAGCACCATGAAGTCCTCGCCGCAGAATTCCAGCACCCGCGACACCTGGTTCAGGTCGCCAGTGGCCTCCTTGACGCCGACCACCTGCGGGATCTCCTTTTTGAGGATCGCCAGCGTTTCGGGCAGGAGGTTGACGGCCGTGCGGCTCGGCACGTTGTAGACGATCAGGGGAAAGTCCACCTTTTCGCCGATGGCCTTGAAATGGGCGACCAGGCCGGCTTGCGTCGGTTTGTTGTAGTAGGGAGTGATGAGAAGCGCGCCGTCGGCTTTGGCTTTTTGGGCGTCCTTGGTCAGCTCGATGGCTTCGCGGGTGTTGTTGGAACCCGCGCCGGCGAGGACCGGAACGCGGCCTTTGACCTGGTCCACGCAGATACGGATGACCCGTTTGTGCTCCTCGTGGGAGAGCGTGGCCGATTCGCCCGTGGTGCCGCAGGGGACGAGCCCGTGGATGCCCTGCTCGATCTGCCATTCGATGAAGGCGCGGAAGGCCTCTTCATCGACTTCGCCGTTTCGAAAGGGCGTCACCAATGCCGTGATTGCGCCTCGAAACTCCATACAGTCCTCCTTGGAAGAATAAACCCCCTCGTTCCCTAGAATGTTTTCGTCCGCCAGGCAAGTGCGCCGCGCGAGAAATGCTCGGGAAAATCAGCACGATCAGCCGGAAGGACGCAGCCGGCGGTGCGGTCTTGCCTGGTCCCTGGCCTTGGAGTAGGTTTGGTCGCGGCAGGCATTGCCGCCGCGAAAGGCCAGTCCCTCCCCGGGCGGCGCGAAAAAGGAACGTCCCATGGCCAAGGCCACTCGGGCGACCCAGGCCCTGGCCAAGGCCGGCGTCGCCTTCACCATCGTCGAATACGCCTACGAAGCCGGCGCGGACCGCATCGGCCTGCACGCCGCCGCGGCCATCGGCGAAGAACCGTCGCGGGTGCTCAAGACGCTCATGGTCAGCGTGGACGGCAAGCCCGCCTGCGCCGTGGTCCCGTCCGACGGCGAGCTGTCCATGAAGCGCGTGGCCGCGGCGTTTGGCGGCAAGACGGCGGCCATGCTGCCCCCGGCCGAGGCCGAGAAGGTCACGGGTTACCACGTCGGCGGCATCAGCCCCTTCGGCCAGCGCAAGGCCGTGCCCACGGCCATGGAGGCGGCGGCGCTTGCCGAACCCCACGTCATCATCAATGCCGGCCAGCGCGGGGTGATGGTGCGCCTGTCTCCGGCCGACGCCAAACGGGTGCTTGCGGCCGTTGCTGCGCCGCTTCTGGCCTGAAGCCGCCGCCACCGCAACCCGCCAAGGAGCCCGCCATGCCCCGACGCCCACTCTCCCTGCCGCTTACGCTCGCGGCCGTCGCCTGCTTCGCGGCCACGGCGGCGGCGGGTCAAGCCACGGCGCGTTTCGGCCCGGACGGCGTCTGGACGCTGCCCGAGGCGGCCTGGACCGCCTGCCTCAAGCAGAACGCCGACGCCACCGGCTGTCTGACCTCGCTCATGCGCGACGGCGGGGCGTCGCCTCAGGCCGTCGAAATCAACAAACGCCTCGACGGCGAAGGCTACATGGCCGCGTTTCGCGAAACGGGCCGGGTGGACGTGGCCGAGGTGACCTTTCCGCTGCGGGCCAATTCCAACGAGGTGGCCTACCTCGTCAACGGCGAACCGCCGCTCGTTTCCAGCGAGCTCGATGCGGACATCCCGGGCCTTGCGGCCAACGCCCAATACGCCGCCATCAAAAAGGCCCATCCCGACGTGATGACCTGGCCCGTGGGCGAGGGGCCGCGCGAGGTGGAGACGCTGGCGGACGGCGGCCAGGGCTTCGCGTTCGCCTATGCGCTTTTAAACGGCTGCCATGCCTGCGAGGTGCTCGGGCACGTGGCGGTCTCCTTCGATTTCGGCCCGGACGGGACGTTCCACGGGCAGCGCCTCGTTTCCGTGGAGCCCGCGCCCTAGGCGCCGGCCCTTGCCGTTTCCTCCATGAGCACGCCCCGGGACATCCTCAAGCAGGTCTTCGGCTACGACCGCTTTCGCGGCCCCCAGCAGGAGGTCATCGACCACGTCTGCGCGGGCGGCGACGCGCTGGTCGTCATGCCGACAGGCGGCGGCAAGTCGCTGTGCTACCAGATTCCCGCATTGCTTTTGCCGGGCACGGCCGTGGTCGTTTCGCCGCTGATTGCGCTCATGCGCGACCAGGTCCGGGCGCTCGACGCCCTGGGCGTGGCCGCGGCCGCCCTCCATTCGGGCCTTGCCCCCGGCGAGGCGCGGGAGGTGACGGCGCGCCTGGCTTCCGGCCGCCTGGACATCCTCTACGCCGCCCCGGAGCGAGTCATGACCCCGGCCTTTGCCGCGCTGCTCGAATCCGTTCCCCTGGCGCTTTTCGCCATCGACGAGGCGCACTGCGTCTCGCAGTGGGGGCACGAGTTCCGGCCGGAATACCTGCAACTGGCGCAGCTTGCGTCGCGCTTTCCGGGCACGCCGCGTCTGGCCCTGACGGCCACGGCCGACGGCCCCACGCGCGACGACATCCTCGTGCGTCTGGAACTGCGCCGCGCGCGTGTTTTCGCCACGGGCTTCGACCGGCCCAACATCCGCTACCGCGTCGAGGCCAAGGACCATCCGCGCCGGCGGCTGTTGCGTTTTATCCAGGACGAGCACCCCGGCCAGTCGGGCATCGTCTACCGGCTGTCGCGGCGCAAGGTCGAGGATCTGGCGGAGTGGCTCACGGCGCACGGCGTGCCGGCGCTGGCCTACCACGCCGGCCTTTCCGCCGCCGAACGGGACGCGCGCCAGGACCGCTTCATGCGCGAGGAAGGTCTGGTCATGGCCGCCACCGTGGCCTTCGGCATGGGGGTGGACAAGCCCGACGTGCGCTTCGTCGCCCATCTCGATCCGCCCAAGAGCCTCGAGGCCTACCACCAGGAAACGGGCAGGGCCGGGCGCGACGGCGAGCCCGCCGAGGCGCTGCTGCTCCACGCGCCGGCCGATTTCGTCGCCCTGCGCCACCTCATCGACCCCGAGGGCACGGGCGAAGGCCGCCGCCGCGTGGAGCTCTCCAAGCTCGACGCCATGGCCGGCTACTGCGAATGCGACGCTTGCCGCCGTGGCGTGCTGCTCGGCTACTTCGGCCAGGCGCTCGATGCGCCCTGCGGCAACTGCGACATCTGCCTCGACCCGCAGCCGTCAGTTGACGCCACCGTTCCCGCGCAAAAGGCCCTTTCGTGCGTGTTTCGCACGGGCCAGCGCTTCGGCGCCGGGCATATCGTGGACGTGCTGCTCGGCAAGCCCACGACCCGGGCCGTGACGCTCGGCCACACCGAGCTTTCCACCTTCGGCATCGGCGCGGAACTCACGAAGGACCAATGGAAGGCGGTCATGCGCCGCCTGGCGGCCATGGGCGCGCTCGCGCCCCATCCCGAAGGCCACGGCGGTCTGGTGCTGGCGCCCGCGGCCTGGGACATCCTGAAGGGCCGGCGGGAATTTTCCATGCGCCTGCCCGAGGCGGCGGTGAAAACGCCGGGCGGGCGGACAGGCGGGCGGACGCGGCGGCGGGAAACGGGGCCGCTCCAGGACTGGATTCGCGAGACGCTTCCCACGCCCGACGACCTCGCGCTCTGGGAGGCGCTTCGCGCCTGGCGGGCGCAGACGGCCCGGGAAGCAGGCGTGCCGCCCTATGTGGTCTTCCAGGACCGCACCCTGGTCGCCGTGGCCGCGGCCAAGCCCGAAACCGCCCAGGCCCTGGCCGATCTGCCGGGCATGGGCCGGGCCAAGCTCGAGAAGTACGGCCACGAACTGCTGGCGATCCTGGACACGCACTGCGCCGCACACGGCCGCCGGGTGTCGGACGTCGCCATCGAACCGGCCGAGGCCGTCTCCCGCCGCGAAGCCCGGGAAAAGTCCCCGAGCGCCACGGCCGCCGAGAGCCTGCGCCTTTTTCGGGAATGCGGCACGGCCGAGGAAGTGGCGGCGCAACGGGGGCTTGCGTTGACCACGGTGCACGGCCATCTGCTTTTTTTCGTGCGCCGGGGCGAGCTTGCCGCGTGCGAGGCCGCCGGGCTCGATGCGGCCACGGCGGCGCGCGCCGAAGAGATCATCCTGGATGCGCGTCGGGCCAGAACCATGGGCCTGACGCCGGTCTACGACGCCCTGGGCGGGGAAGTGTCCTACGACGCCCTGCGCCATCTGGAAGCCGGCCTGTGGGCCGACGGCCGCCTGGGCGACGGCCGGTAGACAGCACCCCTGCCGCCAACGCGAAACGCCGGCCCGGACAGCGCGTCCGGGCCGGCGTTTTTCTCGTGCGGCTTGCCGCGACGGCGGCTAGCCGAAGAGCTTCTTCTTGCCTTCGATCAGCTCCGTCACCACGCTCGGATCGGCCAGCGTCGAGGTATCGCCCAGGCTCTCCACCTCGTTGGAGGCGATCTTGCGCAGGATGCGCCGCATGATCTTGCCGCTTCGCGTCTTGGGCAGCCCCGGCGCGAACTGGATGACCTCGGGCGCGGCGATGGGGCCGATCTCCTTGCGCACGTGCATCTTGAGGGCCTTGAGAAGGTCGTCGTTCTCCTCGTAGCCGGCCTTGAGCGTCACGTAGGCGTAGATGCTCTGGCCCTTGATGTCGTGGGGCATGCCGACCACGGCCGCCTCGGCCACGGTCGGGTGGGAAACGAGCGCCGACTCGATCTCGGCCGTGCCCATGCGGTGGCCGGAGACGTTTATCACGTCGTCCACGCGGCCCATGATCCAGAAATAGCCGTTCGCGTCGCGTCGCGCGCCGTCGCCGGATTCGTAGCTGCCCTTGAATCCCGTGAAATACTGCTGCTTGAAGCGCTCGGGAGCGCCCCAGATGCCGCGCAGCATGCCCGGCCAGGGCTTGCGGATGACCAGGAAGCCGCCCTGGCCCGCCGGCACTTCGTTGTTGTCCTTGTCCACGATGATGGGGTCGACGCCGGGCAGGGGCAGGGTGGCCGAGCCGGGCTTCAGGTCCGTGGCGTAGGGCAGGGGGGAGATCATGAGGCCGCCGGTCTCGGTCTGCCACCAGGTGTCGACGATGGGCAGTTTTCCGTGGCCGATGTGTTCGTGATACCATATCCAGGCTTCGGGGTTGATGGGCTCGCCCACGGAGCCGAGGATGCGCAGCGAGCTGAGGTCGTGCTTTTGCGTCCAGGCCGGCCCCGAGCGCATGAGCGAGCGGACGACGGTCGGCGCGGTGTAGAAGATGTTGACCTTGAACTTTTCGCAGATCTGCCAGAAGCGGTCCGGGGCCGGGTAGGTGGGAACGCTTTCGAACATGAGCGAGGTCGCGCCAAGGGCCAGCGGCCCGTAGACGATGTAGGAGTGCCCGGTGATCCAGCCGATGTCCGCCGTGCACCAGTGGATGTCGTCGTCGTGCAGGTCGAAGACGAGCTGGCTCGTGTGCGCGGCGTAGGTCAGGTAGCCGCCGGTCGTGTGGTAGACGCCCTTGGGCTTGCCCGTGGAGCCGGAGGTGTAGAGGATAAAAAGCACGTCCTCGGCGTCCATGGGCTCGGGTTCGCAGCAGCCCTGGACATCGTGGTCGCACATCACGTCGTGCCACCAGAGGTCGCGGCCGGGCAGCATTTCCACGTCGTTGCCGGCGTGGCGCACGACCACGACCTTCTCGACGCTGGCGCATTCCTTGACGGCCTCGTCGGCATTGGGCTTGAGCGGGATGGTCTTGCCCGAGCGGATGACCGCGTCGCTGACGACCAGGACTTTCGATTCGCAGTCGTTGACGCGGTCGCGCAGGCTGCCTGCGGAAAAGCCGGCGAAGACGATGCTGTGCGGCGCGCCGATGCGGGCGCAGGCGAGCATGGCGATGGCCAGTTCCGGGATCATGGGCAGGTAGAGGCTGACGCGGTCGCCCTTTTTCACGCCCATCTTGCGCAGCACGTTGGCGAAGCGGCAGACCTCGTCGTGGAGCATCTGGTAGGTGTAGGTGCGCACCTGGCCGTCGTCCTCGCCCTGCCAGATGAGCGCGGCCTTGTTGCGCCGGCCGTCGGTCAGGTGGCGGTCCAGGCAGTTGTAGGTGGCGTTGAGCTTGCCGCCGGCGAACCATTTGATTTCCGGCTTGTCGAAATCGTATTCCAGCACCTTGTCCCAGGGTTTGAACCAGGTGAGCAGCTCGCTTGCACGGTCGCCCCAATAGCCGTCCGGGTCCTCGATGGAACGCTTGTAGATGGCGTTGTATTCCTCGATGCTCTTGACGTGGGCGCGGTCGCGGCCTTCGACGGGCGGTTCGTAACAGCGGTTTTCGTGCATGAGGCTTTCGATATTGTCGGCGATCATGGTTTACCCCCGGTGTTGGGATGTTGGGTCGATGTCAGGCGGACCATGCCGCAACCGGGCCGGCCCGGCCAGGAATTTTCGGTAAATGGCGGCCCGAAATCCATAAACCCATCGGGAAGGATCGCAAAGGCCGTTTATCGAGGAATTGACGCCGTTCATCGAAAGCGCCATCCGCGCGCGGCGCGGCGTCGGCGTGCGGCAGGTCGTACCCTCAGGAAATGCGCCGCCATTGACGCACTGTGGCCGCGCGTCTCTCGCAAGCGTTCCCCAGCATCCCCCCCTCTCGGGGTGGTCCAGGAGGGGCCCCCGGCCCCTCCTGGCCGCCGGAGGCATTTTCCCCCCCCCATGCCTCAGTCCATGCGGCCGGGGCCGAGGATGCGGGAGACGATGTCGCGGGAGTTGGCTTCGGCGCGCAGGTATTCCTCGTGGCTGAGGCCCGCGCCGAGCGCCACTTTCTTGCGCCGGTCCTGGGAGACGAGGTCGTCCGGGGCATGGGCGTCGTTGTCAATGACGAGTCTGGCCCCGAAACGCCTGGCCATGGCGGCCACGTGGCCGTNNCTGTGCCCCTTGCGCGTGGTGATTTCGAGGGCCACGCCGCGTTCGGCGGCGAGCGCCGCTTCCTCTGGCGTGATGAGGCCCGGGTGGGCCAGGATGTCCACGCCGGCCTCGATGGCGGCGAGGTTGGTGCCGATTTCCACGGGCTCGACGATGGTCTCGCCGTGCACGACCACGAGCTGCGCCCCGCGTTCGCGGGCCATTTCCACCATGTGGGGAATAAGCGGTGGCGGCACGTGGGTGATCTCCACGCCCGTGATCACCGTGACGCCGAGAAAGGGGCCGGTCTCGGCCACGAAGCGGCCGATGTTCGTCAGGATGAGGTCCAGGTTGGAGAAGTCGGCGTGGTCGGTCATGGCCATGGCGCGGTAGCCGGCCTTGGCCGCGCGCCGGGCCAGTTCCGCGGGGATGAGTTCGCCGTCGGAGAAGGTGGTGTGGGTGTGCAGGTCGATCATGGCCCTACATTTTGTATTTGGCGTCGTTTAGGTCGAACTGTTCGAGCAGCTCCGTCCATTTGTCCGTGTCGTCGCTGGAAAAGGCCGCCACGCTCGAATCCTTGGCTTCGCTCGCCACCTGTTCGATGACCGTCTCGGCCACGAGGATGGGCGATTTGGCGCGAAGGGCCAGGGCGATGGCGTCGGAAGGGCGGCTGTCGATGCGCCGGATGCCGCCTTCGACCTCCACCTCGATGTCGGCGTAGTAGGTGCCTTCCGTCAGCTCCGTGACGTTGACGGCCACCACGTGCGCGTCGAGCTTCTGGATCATGTGCAGCAGCAGGTCGTGGGTCATGGGCCGCGGCAGCACCACGTCGTTGAGGGCCAGGGAGATGGCCATGGCTTCCATCGCGCCGATCCAGATGGGCAGGACGGTTTTTTCCTCCATGTCCTTGAGGATGAGCACGGGCACCTGGGACTCTTCGTCAAGGGCCAGCCCGAACACTTTCATTTCAATCATGATCGGCCTCCGCCTCCCCGATCAGGGAGTGCTTTTTGGCTTGGCGGATGCGCGCCCGGACGAGGCTTCCCGTTGCGTCGGCCGTCCCGGGCAGGGCCATGTTGACGATGCGCCCGCCGGGGTCGCGCCCCTGCCAGGACGGGCCGTCGGGGCCGTCCCTGCGGCTTTTGCCCTCGACGAGCACTTCCGTGACCTTGCCGACCTGGGCGGCCAGGGCCGCGGTCAGCCGCGCGTCGAGCAGCGTCTGCAGCGCGGCTAATCGGGCGGATTTGACCTCCTGGGCGACCTTGGGCTCCAGGCGTTCGGATGCCGTTCCAGGCCTGTCACAATACATGAAGGAAAAACCGCTATCAAATCCTACATCACGGACGAGATCGAGGGTCAAGCGAAAGTCGGCGTCCGTCTCTCCCGGGAAGCCGACGATGAGGTCCGTGGTCAGGGACACGTCGGGCCTGCCCCGGCGCAGCTTTTCGACCAGGCGCAGGTAGGCGGCCGTGTCGTAGCCCCGGCCCATGCGCGCGAGCACCGCGTCCGAGCCGGACTGCACCGGCAGGTGCAGCGCCGGGCAAAGCTGGGGCAGGTCGGCGAAGCGGGCGATGACGTCGTCGTTTAAGTCCTTGGGATGGGAGGTGGTGAAGCGGATGCGGGCGATGCCCGGCACCGCGGCCACGGCGTCGAGCAGCGCGGCGAAATTCGTGCCGTCGCCGGCGGCGTCCAGGCCGTAGCTGTTGACGTTTTGGCCAAGGAGCGTCACCTCGCGCACGCCGCGCGCGGCAAGTGCGCGCACCTCCGCGACGACGGCCGGCAGGTTGCGGGATTTCTGCCGCCCGCGCACGAAGGGCACGATGCAATAGGCGCAGAAGTTGTCGCAGCCCTGCATGATG
>DQED01000010.1:0-178 GCA_003525525.1 Desulfovibrio sp. | reverse complement strand
AGCGACAGGCGCAGGCCGGGTTCGTCGACGATGCGGGCCAGGGCGCGCGGCGCCCCGGCCAAACCGTCGGTGCCGAACACCAGGCGCACCATGGGGAAGCGCCGCCACAGCGCCGTGCCGCTCTGCTGCGCCGTGCAGCCGCCCACGGCCACGAAGGCGCGCGGGTTGCCGCCGTGGC
>DQED01000352.1:532-3122 GCA_003525525.1 Desulfovibrio sp. | reverse complement strand
TCGGCCGCGGCCCGGGCCCGCGGCGTCGCCCTGAGCGTCGTCGTGGCCCCGGACCTGCCCGCGCGCCTGGTCGGCGACCCGGCCCGCCTGGGCCAGGTCATGGCCAACCTCGTGTCCAACGCCGTGCGCTTCACCGAGAACGGCGAGGCCGCGCTGCGCCTTTTCCTGTCGCCGTCGCGGGAAAATCTGCGTCCGGGCGCGCGACGCCGCCTGCTGGTCCATGTCCGGGATACGGGCATCGGGGTTGCCGAGGCCCAGCTGGAAGCCATTTTCGCGCCGTTCACCCAGCAGGACGCGAGTTCCACGCGGCGTTTCGGCGGCCTTGGCCTGGGCCTTGCCATCACGCGCAGGCTCACGGCGCTCATGGACGGCAGCCTGTGCCTGACCAGCCGCGAAGGCGAAGGCACAAACGTCTGGCTGAGCCTGCCCGCCGAGGAGCTCTCCCCGGCCCCGCCCGCCGCAACGCAAACGCCCGGCCTGCCGGATGGCGGACCGGGCGCGTAAAGCCCCTTGCGGACACCGCCGGCCGGCGCCGGATCAGCGCTTGCCCGAACCCAGGAAGAGCTCCTTGGCCGTGCCCGGCTCGAACTGGTAGCGCGCGGCCTTTTGCCAGAAATACTTGCCGCCCTCGTTGCCGAGCACCCAGAAATCGAAGTCCCAGTCCTCGCGGCGGTCGCCGTGCTCGTTTAAGGCCAGCCAGCCCGTGACGCCGTACATGCGCTCGCACACCTGCGGCAAAAGCTGCTTGAACCGGGCGAAATCCCCTGCCCCGCCCACGGCCTGCGCCGTGAAAAAAAGCGCCCAGGCCGCGTCGTAGGCCGCCAGGGACTGGGTGTCGGGGAACACGTCGGCCTTGTCCTGGATACGCTTTTCCGTCAGCGAATAGACGTTGGCCCCGCCCTCGCCGTAGCGCGGGCTGGCCAGGCGCACCTTCATGGCGAAGGCCGCGCTTTCCGGGTCCTTGGCGATGGGGTCGAACATGGCCGTGCCGTCGCAGCCGTACCAGGGGACCGCCGCCAGTTCCGGCCGCTTGGACGCCGCCTTGAGGATGGGCACGATCTCCTCGCCGCCCGCGAAATAGATCGCCGCCTTGCCGCCCTTGCCGGTCTTCTGCGCCTGGGAGAGCTGCCGGGAGAGGTCGTCGAGGATGGGCGCGAAATCCTGGCGGTCCGGGGAGAAGCGGGAGCCCGGCATGACCGTGCCGCCGAGCTGCTTGAAGCGCGCCTTGACGTGTACCGTCAGATCGTCGCCCGTGCGGTCGCCGCGCCACAGGGGCACGACCACGCCCACGCCTTCCTGGCGCATGAGGCTGGTCACGGCCTCGGCCTGGTAGGTGTCCGAGGGCGAGAAGCGGAAGAGGTTGTCGCCCTTTTTCGCCAGGGACGGCCGGGAACTGCCCTGGCTGACGAGCAGGATGTTGTTCTTGTCGGCGAAATCCAGGCAGGCCTCGACGGCGTCGTCGTCGTAGGGGCCGACGACCACGCGGACGCCCCGTGAAGCCAGGGCCTTGAGCTTTTCCAGGGCCTGCTGGGGGGAGCTGCCCGTATTTTCCACGGCGAAGCTCACCTGTCCGCCGTAGCCGCTCGCGGCCAGGTAGGCGTTGATGTCGGCCTGGGCGAGGTCCAGGGCCGTCTTGGAGGTCTTGCCCCGCTCGGCCAGAGCCCCGGACAGGGGCAGCAGCGCGCCGAAGGCGTAGTTCCCCGCCTTTTGCGCCCAGGCTGCGCCGCAAAGCGCCAGAACCACCGCCAGGGAGGCGCACGCCGCCGCAAACCCGCGTCCTGCGGCCGCACGCCCCTTGCCATCCGTCGCCAGCACTCTCATGTCCGCTCCTTGGGCCCGGACAGCCGTCCGGGGATGGGCGCATGCCGCGCCTTCCCGTCCATACCTTCTTGCCCGGCAAAAGAAAACCGGGCACCTGCCGCGAAGCCCGCCCCGGGGCACTTTCCAACGGCCCTCTCCTTGTTCTATGCAATTAGGGCGCGTCCGCTCCCGGACAATTTTCGCAGTGCCCGGAGGAATCCGCATGGCCGACGGCCCATACTCCGACGACAGCAAAGACCGCGTGCGCCGCGACGCCCCGTCTCCGCACGCTGCGACCGCGCCGGGGGAATCCCTCTCCGACGAGTTGGCCCGCCTGCGCCGCGAGCTGCACGAAAGCCGGGCCGCGCTTGAGCGGCATCACGACGCCCTGCGCCGGGTCCGGACCGAACTGGACGCGACGCGGGAACGCTACGTCCGACTCTACGACTGCGCCCCGGCCGCCTATTTCACCCTGGACGCCGAAGGAGTCATCCTCGAGGCCAACCGCAAGGCCGCGGCCCTGCTCGGACGCGAGACCGGAGACATGGCCGGGACGCCCTTCACGGCGATCGTCCTCCGGGAGGAGCAGGCCGCCTTCCGCGACCACATGGCCCGCATCCTCGCTTCCGGCGCTTCCGCCACGCTCAAACTGCGGCTCCTGCGCCCGCACGGCGGCAGCCTGCATGCGTCGGTCCTCGCCGAGCCCCGCGCCCCCGCGGACGCCTCCGGTCCGGCCCGGGTCTGGCTGACGGCCACCGACGTCACCAGGGAAACGCACGCCCGCCAGAGC
>DQED01000352.1:0-523 GCA_003525525.1 Desulfovibrio sp. | reverse complement strand
CCATCCCCATCGTCAAGGTGCGCGTGGCCCCGGACGGCGACCGCATCCTCGAATACCAGAACCCCGCCGCCGCGGCCCTGTTCGGCAGCGACGCCCCGGGCCGCTCGTGCAAGTCGTATCTGTGCAACAAGGAAACCTGCCCGGCCCTGCGCGCCGACACGGGCATCGTGCGCGACCGGGAGTGCGCGATCATGACGCTGTCCGGCCGGCGCGTCATGTACAAGACCGCCTGCAAGCTCCCCGACGAACCCGCCATCATCGAGGCCATGGTGGACGTGACCGAACTCATGCGCACCCGCGAACGCCTCACCCGCGCCGTGGAGGGGGCGGAGGCCGCGAGCAAGGCCAAATCGGAATTCCTGGCCNNAGCCACGAGATCCGCACGCCGATAAACGGCATCATGGGCATGACCGAACTGGCCCTGCAAACGGAGCTTTCCCCCGAGCAGCGCGAATACCTCGAACTGGCCCGACAGTCGGCCCTGTCCCTGCTCGACACCATCAACGACATCCTGGATTTTTCC
>DQED01000385.1 GCA_003525525.1 Desulfovibrio sp. | reverse complement strand
TGGCGATTCGGGTGATTTCCGAGGCCATGGCCTGGTATTCCGAATCGATGATGAGGCGCTGGTCCGAGGTGTAGGTGCCGGTGGCCGCCTGTTCGGCCAGTTCCTTCATGCGGATGAGCTTTTCGTCCACGACCTGGAGCGCGCCGTCCGCCGTCTGGATCATGGAGATGGCGTCGTTGGCGTTGCGCACGCCCTGGTTGAGCGTGGAAATATCCGACCGCATGAGTTCGCGAATGGCCAGGCCCGCCGCATCATCGGCGGCGGTGGTGATGCGCAGGCCCGAAGAAAGACGCCTGGTCGACGTCGCCAGGGCGCCGTACGAATTGGACAAATTTCTTGAGGCGTTCATCGCCATCATGTTGTGATTGATGACCAGGGACATAAAAACCTCCTTGTTGCAACCAGACGTTCCTTGTTGGTTTTTCCCTCATCAAGCACAAGTCGTACCAAGCAAAAGATAATCTTTTATATCATGCTGTTGCGATAACTTTCGGCACCCCTTAGGCAAATTCTACCGCGCGGAGCGCCAAACTCCCCGCTTTCGCGGTCTGAGGCGACGGCCCCGGCCGGTCGCGCCTGCAAAGTTTTCCGCGGCCGCAAATGAAAAGGCCGCCTCCCGTGCGGGGGGCGGCCTTGGCGCATCCGGGGGAATGCGGCGTTAGCGCTTGAGCTGGATGACCTCGGAGAGCATGGAGTCCACGGTGGTGATCGTCTTGCTGTTGGCTTCGAAGCCGCGCTGGGTCACGATCATGTTCACCATCTCCGTGGCCATGTCCACGTTGGACGATTCGAGGGTGTTGCCGGAGACCGAGCCCACGGAACCGGAGTTGGCCCGGTTGGTGGTGCCCTGCCCCGACTCGAGGGTGGCCTTGTAGAGGTTGTTCCCCTCGCGGCTGAGGCCCTGGAGGTTGGTGAAATTGGACAGGGCCAGCACCCACAGCTGGAGCGTCTGTCCGTTGGAGAAGCTGCCGGTGAGCACGCCGTTGGCGTCCACGGAGACGCTGGTGAGCAGGCCCGCGGTGTAGCCGTTTTGCGAGCTGAACACGGTGGAGGAGGACGTCGCGTAGTTGGTGGTGACGTTGCTGTTGATCTTGAGCGTCGCCGGATCGAAGTAGGCCAGGGTGGCGGGGTTGTTCTGCGTGACGCCGGACAGGTTGCCGGTGCCCGTGGGGTCGGTGAAGCCGCTCATGTTGCGCATGCCCAGGTTGAGGGTAATCGGGGTCGCATTGGCCTGGTCGGTGAAGCTCGCGTTGGAGACGCCCTTGAAGTTCGCCGTGAACGTGGGATAGCCGTTGGAGGTCTGGGCAACGCCCCAGTCGGCCGGATCGAAAGTCGCGGCGTTGGTGTACGCGCTGGTCAGCGAATAGGAGCTCATGTTCGTCATGGACCCCGAGGAATCGAAGGTCATGGTGCCGACCATGAGCAGGCCCGCTTCCTTGGAGTTCGGATAGAGGGCCGCGCCGTTGGCGTCCTTCCGCCCGTCCTCGGAGGGATCGCAGGTCACGGCGTACTCCCAGTACTCGCTGCCGTTGTCCCGCATGACCTTGTCGTAATACGTGGTCAGGACATGGGGCGAGCCGTTGGCGTCGTACACCTTGAGCGTGGTCTGGTAGGTGTAGTTGTCCGAAGACATGGCCGGGCTTGTCGTACCGTCCCAGCTCTTGCTCATGGTGTAGAAATAGTCGTTGTTCGCGGGATTGCGGGTGGCGGCGCCCTTGGAGTCGGAATCCAGGTTGGTGATGACCGTGACGCCGGTGGTGGCCTTGGCCGGACTGGAGTAGGAATCCAGCACGATGTCCTGGATTTCTCCCGCGACCGGAGTCTGGCTGAGCGTCGTGCCCGAGGCCGTGGCGGAATCGATCTTGTTCTGGTCCACCTTCCAGCCCTGCACGGCAAGGCCCGTGGGCGTGGTGAGATAGCCGCTCTTGTCGAAGCTGAAGTCGCCGGCCCGGGTGTAGTAGTTCGTGGTGTTGCCGGTGTTGAGCATCTTGCCGTTGGACCCGACCTGGCTCTTCTGCTTGACCATGAAGAAGCCGTTGCCGCTGATGGCCATGTCCAGGTTTTCGCTGGTCGTTTCCAGGCCGCCCTGGGAAAAGTCGTTGACGATGGCGCCCACGCGCACGCCGCGACCGACCTGGCCCACGCCGGCGGCGGTGCCGATGGTGGCGCTCATGAGGTCCATGAAGTCCGCACGCGCGCCCTTGAAGCCGATCGTGTTGGTATTGGACAAATTGTTGCCGATGGTGGTCATCCGCGTCGAGTTCGCCTGCAGGCCGGAAACACCCGACCACATCGCTGTTCCAAGTCCGACTCCCATAGTATTCCCCCTTTGCGTCTATGCCCGGCGCAGCTCAGGAACCCTTATCGCTTGAGCTCGACGTTTCATTGATGACGTTGGTGATGTCCGTGAAGGCCACGTACCTGTCGTGACCGATATCCAGGTAATACGCGCCCTTTTCCTGCTTGATGCCGGTCACCGTACCGGTCATGGTCGAAGTGGCCTTCATGACGTTGCTGTCGGCGTCGGTGGCGGTCATCGCCACCTGGTACTGGCCGTCTTTCATGACGTTGCCGTTGTAATCCTTGCCATCCCAGGTGAATTCGACCTCCCCGGCCTTGGTGGCGCCGAGGTCCACGGTGCGCACGGTCTGCCCCGCACTGTCGAGGACGTTGACCAGGCAGGTTTCCGAGTCCTTGGGCAGGGTGAAGGTCACGGCGGTGGCCTTGCCGCTGGTGAGGCCCACGGCCGAGCCCGTGGCTTCGATCTTCTTGCCGATGAAGTTGACCGCGCCCATGAGCTGCTGGGTTTCGCCGATGGAGGCGAGGTTCCCGATGCCGGTGTTGATTTCGGTGAGCTGCTCCAGGCTCGAGAACTGGGCGAGTTCGGCCACGAATTCCTTGTCGTCCATGGGGCTCAGCGGGTTCTGGTGCTGCAGCTGGGTGACGAGCAGTTGCAGGAAGGCGTCCTGCCCCAGGGATTTGGTCTTCGTCGTGGACGAGGACGAGCCGGAACTGCCGCTGTTGCCGAGAAGGCTGTTGATGTAGCTCATGGCGTTCTCCCCACGTTAGGCGAAAAGATCGAGGCCCTGGGCACGATCGGCGTGCGCAGGCGGCACGAAGCCGTCGACGTCGCCGCTGAAATCGGACATGCCGCCTTGGAGCAGGCGCTGGCCGGAACGCATGCGTTCGGCCGATTCGCGCTGTTCACGGGCCATGTTGTGCTGTTCCGGGCTTTGCCAGGCATTCTGGTTGTCCTTGGCGATGCCGGTCTGCACTTCGAGCTTGGTCACCTTGAAGCCCTGGTCCTCAAGGGTCTGCTTGATCTTGGCCGCCTGCTCGTTGAGCATGGCCGCGGTGTCGGCATTGCCCGCCGCGATGACGGCGCGGACTTCCTTGTCCTTCACGGTCAGGGTGACGCTCAGCTTGCCGAGGTTTTCGGGCGTCAGCTCCAGGGTGAGCTGCTTGGCGTCCTGGCCGACGTTGCGCAGGATGCCGGTCTCGACCTGACGCGCCACACGGGCGGCCATGGCGGCGTCGAACGGCTTGCCCGCGGCCTTGCCGGCTGCCTGGCCGTTCACGGCATCCATGGCGGCCATGGTCGCCGCGGTCTGTCCGTTTCCGCCGTTCGCCGCTGCACCCGCGACCGTTCCCGCGCCCTTGTCCATACGAATCTTTCCCGCCAGTTCGGCCCAGGCGCCTTCCTGCCCCGTCTGATGGGAGAAGCCGCCCGCCGCGCCGCCCTGCTGTCCATTCTGGCCATTCTGTCCGGCATTCTGGCCGGAGGCGTTGTGTTCGGAGGCAAGCTGGGTCGCCTGGGCGGCGGTCTTGTCGCCCGCGCCCTGGCGCGCATGCCCCGTTTCAACGGTCTGTCCGGCCGGCGCGGCGTTTTCGGCGTGCCCGGCAAGGCCGGCCTGTTCGGCGGCCACGGCTCCGGCCCGGCCATGCAGATCCGTCGTGGCGCTACTCCCGGAAGAGGCGGCTGTCTTGGTCGCGACGCCCTCCCCCTGCTTGGGCGCGTCGGCGAGGACATCGACGCCACGGGGAGCGGCCGTCGGCGTTTCGCTCTTCTGCGCGCTCTTCTCCCCGCCCATGGCCACGGCCTGGGCGGCCTTGCGGGCCACGTCGTCGTCGTGCAGGTCCGCGTTGAGCTTGCCCGATTCGCGCAGCCAGGCCTGGTCCATGACCTTGGCGGCGGACTGGCGGAACGCGGCCATGGCCTGGTTTTCCTCGTGGAGCTGGGCGAGCAGTTCCTTTTTCACCAAACTGAACGCCGAGGTCAGGCCCTGGCCGGAAAGTCCGGAGGAAGCGCTCGAATTGTCGAACAGCGCGGCCAGGCGCGACTGCGCTTCGTCGGAGAGGTTCATGGCCCGGCCAAGGGCTTGCATTTCGCTCGAACCGAGGCTTACCGAGGCATCGGCGCCATGGTCCGCGACCTTGGCGTCGATGGCCGCAAGCACGGACCGGGTGTCGCCGGCGGCCAGGGCGTCGACCATCTTCTGGGACTGCTCGGCGGTGAAGCCGAGCTTGCCGAAAAGGCCCAGCATCTGGACGGTGTCGTCGTTGGAAATTTCCTTCTTGGCAGGCTGGTCGGTCTTGGCAATCTTCTTTTCCACGGCCTGCATCATCTCGCCCCAGGTCATGCCCGATTCGCTGTCCACCTTGGTTTCCATGGCGGCCAGCTCGTCGTCGGAGAATCCCTGCCCCTTGAGATCGTCGCGCAGGGCGGCAAGATCTTCCCGGGTCATGCGCAGGTTCCTGAGGTCGTCGTCGCTGTGGGCGGAACCCGCATCCTGCCGCGTCGCGCTTTGCGCCGTCTGCGTCGCACCCGCTTTCGACGGCGTCGCGGCGCGGCTGTCGGTCGCATCCGTTTCCGGCGCAACCGTGGCGGTATTGGTGGTCGCATTGGCCCGAGCGTTGTCGAGCAGGCTTGCGAACAGGGCGGACTTGCGGCTGGTCAGCGCGGCGTCCAGCCCCCCGCCGTTGGCGGAGGAGGTGTCATGTGCGTTGACAAGGGGAAGAATCTGCATACCGGACCTCCTGACGCCCGGAATTCTTCAAGAGCCGTTCCAAATGACGAAACGGCAATATTCCGGCAAGTTAACCGGAATAGTTAGCAGAAGGCAGGGAGTTTTTTTCCGCCCGGATCAGGCGTGGGAGACCAGCGCGGCCACGCGCTCGAGCAGCGCCAGGCAGCGCAGGCGCGAGGGTGCGCCGCCGTCGCCGTTTTGCAGCACGCGCTCGAAAAACCCGGCCAGGGGCCGCAGACAGGGCGAAAAGCCCAAGGCGAAGCGGGTGTCGGGCACGACATGGGCGCGGGCATCCCGGCGCAGGGTCGCGGCCAGGGAAGCCAGCCCCCGGGCGAGATGCGCGCCGAGATGCGGATGGTCCGCGGCGAGCGCGCCCCAGGCGGCCCGGGCCGGGCCTTCGTCCCAGGCGCCAAGCAGCCAGCCGAACACGGCG